>DOWQ01000528.1 GCA_003519485.1 Streptomyces sp.
ACGGAGCCGAGGCGCGGGACGGGGCCGACGCGGCGGACGGGGCGGCGGACGGCACATCGGCCGGGGCCGTGCCCGGGGAGGCCCACGCGGCGCTGGACAGCAGCGCGCTGAGCAGGGCGAGAGATGTCAGTAACGCTGCCGGCCGGTGCTTCACGGTGCTCTCCTTTTGGCGTGCCTGCACCGCCGGGTCCGGCCGTGGTGCCGGGGCGGTGGGTCTCGGGTCACCATTCCCGGAACGGCAGGCTCCCGGCACCTCGGACATCCGAGGGGCCGGGAGCGGACCGGCTGTGCGAGGGCGCACAGGAGAGCGGACTCAGTAGCGCGGCCGCTTGAACCAGGCGGCGGTCTCGGACTGGAGCATGGCGGCGAGGATCACGCCGCCGATCGCCAGGCCGATCACACCGCCGACCGCGGCGCCCGCCTCGCCGGCCGTGAAGTTGCTCAGGCTGCCGGCGATGGAGATCGAGGCGTAGACGATCGTGGCGATCCGTATGCCGTTGCCGCCGTTCGCGAACTTGATGCCGAGGAACAGCGCGAAACCCGCCCAGGCGAGGAGCGCGAAGACGAGCACGAAGCCCATCCCGGCCAGGATGCCGGTGGCCGCACCGGCGCCCGCCGACTCGGAGACGCCCTGCATCGCCGCCAGGGCGATGGCGAGAATGATACCGAGGAGGATTTCGAGGCCCGCGACGACGAACAGCAGCACGCGGGCGGTCTTGGCCAGCGACGGAAGCTCGGGCGGCAGCTGCCCCGGGTAGCCCCGTAGGGCTGGCCGGGCTGCTGCTGCGGGTAGGCACCGTAGGGCTGGGGCTGCTGGGGGTAGGCACCGTAGGGCTGCTGCTGACCCTGGGGCGGGCCCTGCGGCGGCTGCTGCGGGTAGCCGTACTGCGGCTGGCCCTGCTGCGGTGCCGCATACGGGTTGTTCGGGTCGGCGCTGCTCATTCTCTGTTCCTCCGTTGGGGCCTGGTCGGGGGCGTTGCGAGCCAACGGGAGGGAGAGTTCAGTACAGCGGTCCGCCCCCCCGATTGCCGCGACACTGCGGTGACATCGTGATCGGGGCCATGTGCGCTTGTCCAGCCAGGGGGACAACGGCGGCCCAACCGTGACAGGCGGGGAGGCGCTGCGCCCTGATTGGAAACTCACTCGGTCCATCCGGGAGAATGGGGCCATGACCGCCCAGATTCTCGACGGCAAGGCCACCGCGTCCGCGATCAAGTCCGAACTCGCCATCCGTGTAAAGGCGCTCAAGGCCCGCGGCAGCACGCCCGGCCTCGGCACCCTGCTCGTCGGTGACGATCCGGGCAGTACGTGGTACGTCGCAGGCAAGCACCGCGACTGCGCCCAGGTGGGCATCGGCTCCATCCAGCGCGCACTCCCCGACACCGCCACCCAGGAGGAGATCGAGGCGGTCGTACGGGAGCTCAACGAGGACCCGTCCTGCACGGGATACATCGTCCAGCTCCCGCTGCCGAAGGGCATCGACACCAACCGCGTGCTGGAGCTGATCGACCCGGCGAAGGACGCCGACGGCCTCGCCCCGATGAGCCTGGGCAAGCTGGTGCTCAACCAGCAGGGGCCGTTGCCCTGCACTCCCAACGGCATCCTCCAGTTGCTGCGCCGGCACGGCGTGGAGACCAAGGGCGCCCATGTGGTCGTCATCGGCCGCGGCATCACCGTCGGCCGTTCGATCGGGCTGCTGCTCACCCGCCGCTCCGAGAACGCCACCGTGACCCTCTGCCACACCGGCACCCGCGACCTGCCCGCCCTGCTGCGCCAGGCCGACATCGTCGTGGCCGCGGCCGGGTCGCCGCACATCGTGCGGGCCGAGGACGTGAAGCCGGGCGCGGCCGTGCTGGACGTCGGCGTCAGCCGGGACGAGCACGGCAAGATCGTGGGCGATGTGCACCCGGGCGTGGCCGAGGTCGCCGCCTGGATTTCGCCGAACCCGGGCGGCGTCGGCCCGATGACGCGCGCCCTGCTCCTGCAGAACGTCGTCGAGGCCGCCGAACAGCAGGCCGACGAGCAGGCCGCCGGGGCGGGCCATGCAGGCTGAGGCAGGCAAGAGCCGCCGCTTCCCCCGGATGACGCGGGACACCGCGCGGCCGGAGGGCGGCGGCCGCGCGGCCTCGGGCGACGCGTCGGCACCGGCCCGGCAGTGGCCGCTGCTCGCGGTGCTCGGCGGGACCGCGCTCGGGCTGATCCTGGTCGCCGTCGGGGTGTTCCGGATCGGCACCCTCACCATCGGGCTGTCGATGATCACCGGCGGCGTGCTGCGCCGGCTGCTGCCCTCGGTCGGCATGCTGGCCGTACGGTCCCGGTTCACGGACATGCTGACGTACGGCCTGCTCGGCGTCGCGATCGTGATGCTGTCGCTGATGGCGCAGCCGGAGCCGTGGCTGGAGATTCCCTGGCTCCAGGACGTGGTCCACTTCGTGGTCCGGTAGCCCCGGCGCGTTTCTGCGCCGGGTGCCGGGCGGGTGCCGGGTGCAGCCCGGCACGCGTCGCAGCGACGCGTCGCGCGGCGGACTCGTGGCGATCCTGCGGTGCGGCGGCCCCGGCCCCCACGGTGATCCNNGTCCCTTCGGTCCGTCCCGCGCGGCTGCCGAGGCTGCTTCGCGGCGCGCTGAAGACGGCCCGGGGGCCGGGAAAGCGTATTAGCCTGGAGGCCAGTATCTTGATACCGAGATATTCCCGCCGCGCGAGAGGGACGAAGCACTCCCATGGCCAAGATCAAGGTAGCCAACCCCGTCGTCGAGCTCGACGGCGACGAGATGACCCGAATCATCTGGCAGTTCATCAAGGACAAGCTGGTCCTGCCGTACCTGGACGTCGAGCTGAAGTACTTCGACCTGGGCATCGAGCACCGTGACGCCACGAACGACCAGGTCACCGTGGACGCCGCCAACGCCATCAAGGAGCACGGCGTCGGCGTGAAGTGCGCCACGATCACGCCGGACGAGGCGCGGGTCGAGGAGTTCGGCCTCAAGTCGATGTACCGCTCGCCCAACGGCACGATCCGGAACATCCTCGGTGGCGTGATCTTCCGCGAGCCGATCATCATGGAGAACGTCCCGAGGCTGGTCCCGGGCTGGACCAAGCCGATCGTCGTCGGCCGTCACGCCTTCGGTGACCAGTACCGTGCGACGGACCTGAAGGTCCCGGGCGCCGGCACCCTCACCATGACCTTCACCCCGAAGGACGGCACCGAGCCGATCGAGCTCGAGGTCCACGAGTTCCCCGACGCCGGCGTCGCGCTGGCGATGTACAACCACGACGAGTCGATCCGTGACTTCGCCCGGGCGTCCTTCCGGTACGGCCTGGCTCGCGAGTACCCGGTCTACATGTCGACCAAGAACACGATCCTCAAGAAGTACGACGGCCGGTTCAAGGACATCTTCCAGGAGATCTTCGACGCCGAGTTCAAGGCCGACTTCGACGCCAAGGGCCTCACCTACGAGCACCGCCTGATCGACGACATGGTCGCCGCGGCGCTCAAGTGGGAGGGCGGCTACGTCTGGGCCTGCAAGAACTACGACGGCGACGTCCAGTCCGACATCGTCGCGCAGGGCTTCGGCTCGCTCGGCCTGATGACCTCCGTGCTGATGTCCCCCGACGGCAAGACCGTCGAGGCCGAGGCCGCGCACGGCACCGTCACCCGCCACTACCGCCAGCACCAGCAGGGCAAGGCGACGTCGACCAACCCGATCGCGTCGATCTTCGCCTGGACCCGTGGCCTGGCGCACCGGGGCAAGCTCGACAACACCCCCGAGGTCACCGAGTTCGCGGAGACCCTGGAGAAGGTCTGCATCGAGACCGTCGAGGGCGGCCAGATGACCAAGGACCTCGCGCTCCTCATCTCCAAGAACACCCCGTGGCTGACCACGGAGCAGTTCCTCGAGGCGCTCGACACCAACCTGCAGAAGAAGATGGCCACCTCCTGACCGGTCACTGATCAGCGGCCGGCCTCTGCCAGGTCCGAGCAAGCACGGCGGCGGCCCGTTCTCCCCTTTGGGAAACGGGCCGCCGCTCGTGCTCCACCCGGCTGCCGGGACCGCAGCCCCGGCCCGAGCCTTCGCCGCACGCCGCGGAGAGCGGAGTGCGGGAGCGGCGGAGCCCGTCCACTCCCCCGAGGAGGACGGGCACCGCCTTGCCATGAGCCTCTTCGACCGGGTGTTCGGGATCAAGGGAATTCGGCCTCCTGTGGCCAGGAAGTGACCGTTCCGCTACCGCGTGATCACGCTGTGCAGAGGATGACCCCGTCCGGTCACAGCATCCGGTCACAGCGTCACCCCCGGCCGTGCGCTCGCAGTGGGGGAACTGGCATCCTCGCCCGAGCATCCTTTCCGGCGGAGGGGCGACCCGGCGGTACCCGCGCCGCCGGTGGAACACCAGTACGCGCGGGCGGAACAGGGGGAGCCATGCCTCGTTGGAGGGCGCTACCGGACGAGCTCGATCCGCAGGTGCGGGAGCTCGCGAGCCGGTTGCGCCGGCTCGTCGACGACAGCAGCCTGAGCGTCTCCGCGGTCGCGGACCGCACCGGTTACGGCAAGACGTCGTGGGAGCGCTATCTGGGCGGCCGGCTGCTGCCGCCGCGAGAGGCCGTGGAGGCGCTCGCCGAGCTGACCGGTGCGGACGCCGGTCTCCTCACGCTGTGGGAACTGGCGGAGCGGGCCTGGAACAGCTCCGAGGCGTGGCGCGATGCCGCCATGGACCCGATACGGGCCTCCCCGCCCCCGCTCCCGCTCCCGGCTCCGCCCCGGACTCCGGCTCCGGCTCCGGATCCGGAGCCCGAGCCCGAGCCTGAGCC
>DOWQ01000534.1 GCA_003519485.1 Streptomyces sp.
CGTCGAGGCGGTCTCGCTGGCCGACCGCGTGCTCGTACTGGAGGAGGGCCGCACCGCGCAGTACGCCGCGCCCGCGGAGGTGGCCCGGCATCCGCGGTCCCCGTGGGTGGCACGGATGCTCGGCCGGAACGCCTGGCCCGGCACCGTCCGCGACGGCCGGTTGGCGCTCGCCGCGGGTGGCAGCCTCGTCTCCGCCGATCCGCTGCCCCGCGCGGGCACCCCGGCGATCGCTGTGGTCGGCCCCGAGGCCGTGTCGCTGCACCCCGAACGGCCGTCCGGCAGCCCCCGTAACGTCTGGCCGGGCACCGTCCGCGAGATCACCGCGCAGGGCGGCCGGCTCCGGGTGCTGATCGCGGCGGAGCCGGAGGTGGTCGCCGAGATCACCCCGCAGGCGGCGGCCGACCTCGCGCTCGCCGAGGGCTCCCCCGTGTGGGTCAGCGTCAAGGCGACGGAGATCACACTCGTGCCGCTCTGACCGCCGCGGGCTCCGCGCGGTCTCTATACGATGAGCTGTCGACCATCCGTTCGCGTCGTGCGCCCCACAGCCGGCGGCAGACCGAAACCGGAGCACACGCATGTCCTCCAGACCCGTGCGGGCCACTGCCCTGGCCGCCGTGGCCCTGCTGTTCGCCGCCGCCGCGGCCGGCTGCGGCGACGGCGGTGATCCCATGGCCGGTCCCACCGCGAGCCCGTCGCCCGGGACCACCGGGAAGGGAGCAGCCGAGCACCCCGCGCTGCCCGCCTCGCTCACCGGCCAGAAGCTCCGCTGGAAGAAGTGCGAGGCCCCTGCGGCCGACCCCGTCGCCGAGGCGCCCGGCTCCGGATGGGAGTGCACGACGCTCCAGGCGCCCCTGGACTACCGGAAGCCGGACAGCGGCCGGACGATCGGCCTGGCCCTGATTCGCTCCGCGGCGGCCGGCGACCAGCAGGACCGGATCGGCTCGCTGCTCTTCAACTTCGGCGGTCCCGGCGGCTCAGGTGTCGCCACCCTGCCCGGCACGGCAAGTCTGTTCGAGTCCCTGGGCAGCCGTTACGACCTGGTGAGCTTCGACCCGCGCGGGGTCGCCGGAAGCTCGGGCGTGGTCTGCCGGGGCGACAAGGAGATGGAGGCCGCGGCCGCCCTCGACTACACGCCGGACGACCCGGCCGAGGAGAAGGCACTGCTGGCCGACGCCCGCGCCTTCGCGGCGGGCTGCGAGGACGGGTCCGGCGACGTCCTGCCCCACATCGGCACCGAGAGCGCCGCCCGCGACCTGGACCTCGTGCGCGAGGTCCTCGGCGACGAGAAGCTCAACTACTTCGGCTTCTCCTACGGCACCACGCTGGGCGGCACCTACGCACATCTGTTCCCGGAGAACGTGGGCAGGACCGTCCTGGACGCGGTGGTCGACCCGTCCGCGGACGATCTGCAGCACGCGCTCAACCAGGCCACCGGCTTCCAGCGGGCGCTCGAGAACTACCTCGCGGACTGCGCGAAGAAGGGCGCCGCCTGCCCCGTCGGCACGGACCCCGAGGCCGGGGCCGGGAAGGTCGCCGGCCTGCTGGACCGGCTGGACAGCAACCCGCTGCCGGCCGGCGACGGGCGCGAGCTCACCGAGACCCAGGCGCTCACCGGCATCGCCATGACCCTCTACAGCAAGGACTACTGGAAGCACCTCACCCAGGGGCTCGAGGAGGCCCTGCGGGCGGGCACCGGCAATGTGCTGCTCAGCATGGCCGACAGCTACAACAACCGGGCCCCGGACGGCCGGTACGGCACCCAGAGCCACTCCCAGCGGGCCATCTCCTGCGCCGACTCCACCGGCCGGCCGACGGCTGCGGAGGCGAAGAAGCACCTGCCGGACTTCCGCGAGGCATCCCCGGTCTTCGGGGAGTTCCTGATCTGGGACCTGGCCGGCTGGTGCACCGACTGGCCCGTGCTCGCCACCTCGGACACCCCCGAGGTCGGGGCGGCGGGCGCCGGCCCGATCCTCGTGATCGGCACCACGGGCGACCCGGCGACCCCGTACGAGGGAGCCCGGCTCATGGCGGACGAACTCGGCAAGGGCGTGGGCGTACACCTGACCTACGACGGCGAGGGCCACGGCGCGTACATGGCGGGGAACGCCTGTACGACGAAGACGGTGAACGCCTACCTGCTGGACGGGAAGGTCCCGGAGGACGGCAAGACCTGCTCCTGAGGATGCGCGGCCGGGGGCCTGCCGCCATGCCGTCATCGGACACGGCAAAGGGGCCCGCACACCTCGCGGTGCGCGGGCCCCTCCCTCGGAACTCCCGGGCGGAACGGCCCCGGGTCAGTAGCAGATCAGTAGATCGGCTTCTCGGGCTCGATCTGGTGGACCCAGCCGACCACGCCGCCGCCCACGTGGACCGCGTCCGCGAAACCGGCCTTCTTGAGGATCGCCAGGACTTCCGCGGAGCGGACACCCGTCTTGCAGTGCAGGACGATCTTCTTGTCCTGCGGCAGGTCCGCGAGCGCGTTGCCCATCAGGAACTCGTCCTTCGGGATCAGCCGGGCGCCCGGAATGGAGACGATCTCGTACTCGTTCGGCTCCCGGACATCGATGATGTCGATCTTCTCGTCACCGTCGATCCACTCCTTGAGCTGCCGGGGAGTGATCGTCGCGCCCGCGGCCGCCTCCTGGGCGTCCTCGGAGACGACGCCGCAAAAGGCCTCGTAGTCGATGAGCTCGGTGACCGTGGCGTTCGGGCCGCAGACCGCGCAGTCCGGGTCCTTGCGGACCTTGACCTGGCGGTACGACATCTCCAGCGCGTCGTAGATCAGCAGCCGGCCGACCAGCGGGTCACCGATGCCGGTCAGCAGCTTGATGGCCTCGTTCGTCTGCACCGCGCCGATCGACCCGCAGAGCACGCCGAGCACGCCGCCCTCGGCGCAGGACGGGACCATGCCGGGGGGCGGGGGCTCCGGGTAGAGGCAGCGGTAGCACGGACCGTGCTCGTTCCAGAAGACCGACGCCTGTCCGTCGAAGCGGTAGATCGAGCCCCAGACGTACGGCTTGTTCAACAGCACGCAGGCGTCGTTGACCAGGTAACGGGTGGCGAAGTTGTCCGTGCCGTCCACGATCAGGTCGTACTCGGCGAAGATCTCCAGCGCGTTGGAGCTCTCCAGCCGCTCCTGGTGCAGCTTGACCTCCACCAGCGGGTTGATGCCCAGGATGGTGTCCCGGGCGGACTCCGCCTTGGGGCGGCCGATGTCGGCCTGGCTGTGGATGATCTGGCGCTGGAGGTTGGACTCGTCGACCTCGTCGAACTCGATGATGCCCAGCGTGCCCACGCCGGCGGCGGCGAGGTACATGAGAGTCGGGGAACCGAGACCTCCGGCACCGACGGCCAGGACCTTGGCGTTCTTGAGCCGCTTCTGCCCGGCCATCCCGACGTCGGGGATGATCAGGTGGCGGGAGTACCTGCGGACCTCGTCGACGGTGAGCTCGGCGGCCGGCTCGACCAAGGGTGGCAGCGACACGGGGACTCCGGTGATCCGTTAGGGGACGGTTGTTCTCCTGGTAACAGTGCCACGCCCCTTCTCATTCCGAGATACGAGGTCCGGTACGCGAGACGGATCCGTCCCAGCACCCGGGCAGCAGCGCCGCAGGGCCATCCGGCCGCCCGCCGCCGGCTCGCATCGGGCCCGCACCGGCTCCGCCGCCGGTCACCACCGGTCCGTCACCGATCACCGTCGGGCCCGCCACCGGTCACCGCGGGCCCGCCACCGGCCCTCCGACCGGGCCCGGCGGCGTGCGGCTGCCGGGCCCGGTGCGGATCAGATGCGGCACGCCGCCTCCATCCAGATGTCGGCCAGGGACTCCTCCAGCCCGATGCGGGACCGCCAGCCCAGCCGGTCGCGCGCGGTGCGGACATCCGCCTGCTGCCAGGTGCCGCAGCCGTCCGGATAGGGGTGCGCGGGCGGTCCGATCAGCTGCTCGGGCGGTGTGGAGACGCTGCCGGTCCGCTGAGACGCGATGTCCAGTTCCTGGACAACCCCGCCGAAGCCCGCGACCCGGGCGAGCACGCCCGCCGCCTCCCGGAGCCGTACGGCCCGGCCGGTGCCGATGTTGACGACGCCCTGCGCGGCCGACAGCGAGGCCGCGTGCACGGCCCGGGCCACGTCCCGTACGTCCACGAAGTCCCGCTGCACCCCCAGCCCGCTGATCCTCAGCTCGCCGTCCCCCGACTGCATGGCGCGGCGCATGGCCTCGGCCAGCCGGCCGAGCGGCGAGCCCGCCGGGGTGCCGGGGCCGGCCGGGGAGAACACCCGGAGCACGACCGCGTCGAGGTCGGAGCCGAGCACCAGTTCGGTCGCGGCCAGCTTGCTCACCCCGTACGGCCCTCCCGGGCGCGGCACCGCGTCCTCGGCCGTGGAGGAACCGGACTGCGACGGTCCGTACTCCGAGGCGCAGCCGAGTTGCACCAGCCGCGCGCCGCAGACGCTGCGGCGCAGCGACTCGCACACGGTCGCGACGGCCACCGTGTTGTGCCGGGTCAGGTCGCGGGCCCCGCCGCGGGTGGCGCCCGCGCAGTTGACGACGACGCCGGGGTGGACGGCGTCCAGGAACCGGGCCAGTGCGCCGGGGCTGCCGGAGGCCAGGTCGAAGCGGACGTCCGCGTCGTCGCCGCGGCCGAGCGCGGTGAGCTGGACCGCGGGGTCGGCCATGAGCCGGTCCGCGACGTGCCGGCCGATGTAGCCGTTCGCGCCGAGCAGCAGCACCCTCATCGCGCGTCCTCCCGCGGTCGTCGGGACGGCTCCGCGGCCGGGCCCCGCGGGGCGGCCGGAGCGGATGTCCGGATACGGCGGCACGGCCCGGCCGGGTGGCCGGTACGGACCGGGTCCGGGGTGCCGGGACAGGTAAGCCGTGTTGTCATGTCTCGTACTCCTAGGGGTTCTTCCGAAGGTCTCTGTGCGGTCCTCGCGGGACCGGCGCGGCGGCCGGAACGGCCGCCGGGTGAGTCGCGGGGTGGGGCGTCGGATGCGTCGCGGGGTGGAGCGCCGGCCGGGGCGGCCGCGGGGCGCCGGTCACCGTTCCC
>DOWQ01000764.1 GCA_003519485.1 Streptomyces sp.
CCGGCCCCGGCCGTTTCGCGCCGGGCCGCGCGGCGCGAGGCGGCAGAGGTGGGAGGGGAGGCAGGGCGGCGGGGAGCGGTCAGCCTGCCCGCCCGGCAGGACGGGCACGCGATACGCGGCGGCGCGGCGGCTCTGCGGCTCTGCGGCTCTGCGCGCAAAACAAAATCTTCAGGGCTCTTCCCAAGATCAGTTGAACCTTGTACGTTCCTGAGCGGCACGGCCGGGTATGGACCCTGCCTGCTCCGAGGCGAACTGACGCCCGGCTGCACCCTCATACCCCTGCCCCGACCACCGCCGAGGTATCCGTATGGTCCCGCTCGTCCCTCCCGTACTCGCCCGGTCCCGGTCGGTCGCACCCGCCGGCTGGAGCCGCTGGCTCGTACCCCCCGCCGCGCTCGCGATCCATCTCGCCATCGGACAGGCGTACGCGTGGAGCGTGTTCAAGCCGCCACTGGAGGACTCGCTGGAGTTGTCCGGCACCGCGTCGGCACTGCCCTTCCAACTGGCGATCGTCATGCTCGGCCTGTCGGCGGCCTTCGGCGGGACACTCGTCGAACGCAACGGCCCACGCTGGGCGATGTGCGTGTCCGCCCTCTGCTTCTCCTCCGGCTTCCTGATCTCCGCCCTGGGCGCCGCCACCGGTCAGTACTGGCTGATCGTTCTCGGCTACGGATTCGTCGGCGGAATCGGACTCGGCATCGGCTACATCTCGCCGGTGTCCACGCTCATCAAGTGGTTCCCCGACCGCCCCGGCATGGCCACCGGCATCGCCATCATGGGCTTCGGCGGCGGCGCGCTCATCGCCTCTCCGTGGTCCACCCAACTGCTGTCCGCCTTCGGTGGCGACTCGGCCGGCATCGCGCGGACTTTCCTGGTCATGGGCGTCGTCTACGGGGCCTTCATGACGCTGGGCGTGCTGCTGATCCGAGTGCCGCCCGAGGGCTGGCAACCGTCGGGGTGGCGGTCGGCGGACGCGGCCTCGCGCCCGCTGGTGACGACCGCCCAGGTCTCGGCCCGCAACGCGCTGCGCACCCCGCAGTTCTGGTGCCTCTGGATCGCCCTGTGCATGAACGTGACGGCCGGGATCGGCATTCTGGAGAAGGCCGCCCCCATGGTCAGGGACTTCTTCGCCGACACCGCTACGCCGGTCAGCGTCCCCGCCGCCGTCGGCTTCGTCAGCCTGCTCTCGCTGGCCAACATGCTGGGCCGGATCGTCTGGTCCTCCACCTCCGACCTGGTGGGCCGGAAGAACGTCTACCGGCTCTACCTCGGCGCCGGCGCGCTGCTGTACCTCGTGATCGCCCTCGTCGGTGACACCGCCAAGCCGGTGTTCATCGGCTGCGCGGCGGTCATCCTGTCCTTCTACGGCGGCGGTTTCTCGACCGCGCCCGCCTATCTCAAGGACCTGTTCGGCACCTTCGAGGTCGGCGCCATCCATGGCCGGCTGCTCACCGCCTGGTCCGCGGCCGGCGTCCTCGGCCCGCTGATCGTCAACGCCGTCGCGGACGCACAGGAGTCGGCGGGGCGGACGGGCCCCGCGCTGTACACCATGTCCTTCTACATCATGATCAGCCTGCTGGTCGTCGCCTTCGTCGCCAATGAGTGCGTACGGCCGGTGCACGCCCGGTACCACGAGCCGGCAGAGCGACCGTCCGGTGCCAACCGGACGAAGGAGGCGGCCCGATGACACGCCCCGACACCTCCACCGCGGCGGACGGCCGCCGCGTACCCCTGATGACGCTCGCCTGGCTGTGGGTCGGCGTCCCCTTCGGCTACGGCCTCTACGAACTCGGCCTGAAGCTCAAACAGCTCTTCACCGGCTGAGCGGCCCCGAACCGGTGGCGCGGGCGTCCCACGCCACCGGCTCGCGCCCCGGTCCGCGCCGCCGCTCGTCAGGGGCGGCGTCTGTTCTCGGGGAGGAGCGCCGAGCCGCTGCTGTGCACACCGCGCTGGTCGTCGGGGTTGGAGAGCACACAGGTCTCCAACGACAGACAGCCGCAGCCGATGCAGTCGGTCAGATGGTCCCGGAGGCGTCCGAGCTGGCTGATGCGCTGGTCCAGCTCCGAGCGCCAGGCCTCGGAGAGCCGCGCCCAGTCCTCGCGGGTCGGGGTGCGCTCGTCGGGCAGCTCGGCGAGCGCCTCACGGATGGTGGCGAGCGGGATGCCGACCCGTTGGGCGGCCCGGACGAAGGCCACCCGGCGCAGCGCGTCCCGGCTGAAGCGGCGCTGGTTGCCCGGCGTGCGGCGGCTGCTGATGAGCCCCTTGCTCTCGTAGAAGTGCAGGGCGGAGACCGCGGCACCACTGCGCGCGGACAGCTGGCCGACGGTGAGCTCGTGTAGTCCTCGGGGAATCTGGGGCACGCTTCGCAAGGCTACGCCGGGCGGGACTGCCGTACGCAGCCGGATCCCGGTGCCGCCGGGCGTTGACAGCCGCCCGTCACCGCAGCATGCTGAGCAACCGCTTAGTATCTGATCTACGGAGGTCATGGAGATGGCGGAGCCCCGGGTTTTCGCAACGCTCGACGAGCTGAAGTCGGCGGTCGGCGAGCAACTGGGCCACAGCGACTGGCTGGAGGTCGACCAGAAGCGCATCGACCTGTTCGCGGAGGCGACGGGCGACCACCAGTGGATCCACGTCGATCCGGACAAGGCGGCGGCAGGCCCCTTCGGCACGACGATCGCTCACGGCTATCTGACCCTCTCGCTGCTGCCGGTGTTCGTGCCGCAGCTGATGCGGGTCGACGGAGTCCGGATGGGCATCAACTACGGGACCAACAAGGTCCGCTTCCCGTCCCCGGTGCCGGTCGGTTCGCGGCTTCGGGCCACCGCCTCGGTCGCCGAGGTCACGGAGGTCGCCGGGGGCGTCCAGCTGACCGCGCTGGTCACGGTCGAGCGCGAGGGCGGCGACAAGCCGGTGTGCGTGGCGGAGAGCGTCTCGCGCTTCTATCTGTGACAGCTACGGCAACGGTGACCGCGGCGGCAGGGTCAGCGGCAGCAGCGGTGGCAGTGGCCTGACGGCCGGGACCCCGGCCGGGCCGCGACCGCCGCGCCGCGGCCCGTCGTGACAGCCGGGTCGTCGAGACAGCCGCGCCGTCCCGTCGTGACAGCCGCGCGAGCCGGCGCGCCGGGGCTCCACCGCCCCAGCGCGCCGGCCTGCCGGGGTCCGTACCGCGACTGTCAGACGCTCGGCCGGACGGCGCCGACCATGCGCAGGACGAGGTCCGCGTAGAGCTCCCCGACCTCGCCCGGCGTACGGCGCCCCTCCGTGTTGAACCAGCGGGCGACGTCGATGCACAGCGACAGCACCGCCAGGCTCGTGCCGGCCACGTCGGGCACGTCGAAGTCGCCCGCGGCCACACCGTCCTGGATGATCGAGCGCACCGCGCGGTCGGTCCCCCGGCGCAGCGCGACGACCTCGGCGTAGTGCTCCTCGGCGAGCGCCCCCAGCTCGTACTGGACGACGCACGCGGTGGTGTGGTGCTCGGCGTGCCAGCGGACGAAGTCCCGTACGGCCTGGGCGAGCCGCTCGGCCGGGGTGCCGTCGGCGTTCGCCGCGCGCTCCAGGATGTCCAGCGCGAGCCGGTGGCCGACGCCGCTGATCTGGAAGAGCAGCTCTTCCTTGGTCTTGTAGTGGATGTAGAGGGCGGCCGGGCTCATTCCGGCGCGGCCGGCGATGTCCCGGGTGGTGGTGGCGTGATAGCCGCGCTCCGCGAAGGCCTCGACGGCGGCTGTCACCAGCCGCCTGGCCGCGTCAGGGGTGACATCGGCCCACTCCTCCTGGGTCTGCTGCGCCTCGGTGCTCATCGCGCCCCGCTCTCCCCGTCCTCATGCGCGGAATCTCCGCTGACAGGACGAACACCATACCGCGCCTGCTGAGCAAGCGCTTAGTTGCGGCGCGGCGGCAGGGCGGGGTGCGGTCACGGGCGGGCGCAGGGGGACAGCCGCAGGAGCGGGACGGGGCCGAGGCGCGGTCAGAACGCCGAGACGCCGGTGAGCGAGCGGCCGATGAGGAGCTTCTGGATCTGGCTGGTGCCCTCGTAGAGGGTCATCACCCGGGCGTCCCGCAGCAGCTTGCCGACCGGGTACTCGTCGATGTAGCCGTAGCCGCCGAAGACCTGGAGGGCGTTGTTCGCGGACCGGACGGCGGCCTCGCTCGCGTAGAGCTTGGCGACCGAGGACTCGGTGGCGAAGGGCAGCCCGCGCTCTATGTGGTCGGCCACCTGCCAGGTCAGCAGGCGGGCCGCGGCGACGTCCACCGCGATCTCGGAGATCAGCTCCTGCACGAGCTGGTGGCGCGCGATGGGGCCGCCGAACTGCTCGCGCTCGCCCGCGTACCGTACGGCCGCGTCCAGGCACGCCTGGGCTATGCCCACACAGCCCGCCGCGACCGACATCCGGCCCTTCGCGAGTGCCGACATGGCGACGGAGAAGCCCTTGCCCTCTGGGGCGATCATGGCCGAGGCCGGAACCCGGACGTCGGTCAGCGCCAGCTCGGCGGTGGCCTGGCCGCGCAGGCCGAGCTTGCCGTGGATCTCGCGGCGCTCCAGGCCCGGGGCGTCGGCGGGCACGAGGAAGGCGCTGACGCCCTTGTGGCCCGGCTCGTCACCGGTGCGGGCGAAGAGCAGCACGACATCGGCCCAGGTGCCGTTGGTGATGAACATCTTGGCGCCGTTGATCACATACGAGTCGCCGTCGCGCACGGCCCGGGTGCTGAGGTTGCCCGCGTCGGAGCCGGTTCCCGGCTCGGTGAGGCCGAAGGCGCCGATGGCCTCGCCCGAGCACAGCCGCGGCAGCCACTCGCGCTTCTGCTCCTCGCTCCCCCAGGCCGCGACCGACTTGGCGACCAGCCCGAGGGACACGGACAGGATGCCGCGCACCGCGGAGTCACCGCGCCCCAGCTCCTCGGTGACCAGGACGTACGCCAGGTGGTCGCCGCCGGAGCCGCCGTACTCCTCCGGGATCGTGAGCCCGAGGAAGCCCAGCTGTCCCAGCTTCTTCACCACCGAGCGGTCGACGCTCTCGGCGCGGTCCCACTCCGTGGCGTACGGGGCGATCTCCCGCTCGACGAAATCGCGGGCCAGCTGCCGGACGGCCGCCTGCTCCTCGGAGAGTTCGAGATCCACGGCTCAGCACCCCTTAAAACTACCACTGCTAGTTTATTGTCGTCTCTACTATGTGGCCCATGGCCCGCCCCCGCAAGCCCCTGCTGAGCCGTGAGCGCATCGTCACCACCGCCCTCGCCCTGATCGACGAGGGCGGGCTGCCGGCGCTGTCCACCCGGCGGCTGGCGGCGGAGCTGGGCGTCAGCGGGCCGTCGCTCTACAACCACTTCACGGTGAAGGACGAGATCCTGGACGCGGTCGCGGACACCGTCGTCGGCCAGGTCGACCTGTCGATGTTCGAGGACGGCACGGACTGGCGCGCGGCGCTGCTCCAGTGGGGCCGCTCCTACCGCGCGGCGCTCACCGCCCATCCGCACATCGTGCCGTTCCTGGCCCAGGGGCCCGGCCGGCGCCCGGCGGGGCTGCGGATGGCGGACGCGGTCTTCGGCGGCATGGTGGAGGCGGGCTGGCCGCCCGCCCACGCGACCCGGATCGGCGCACTGATGCGCTACTTCGTCGCCGGTTCGGCGCTCGGCTCGTTCGCCCGCGGCTTCGTCGGCGATCCGGCGGCGTACGACCCGGCGGACTATCCGCACCTCCAGCAGGCGCACCTGCTCGCCGGCCATCAGCAGCAGGTCGACGAGGGNNCGTAGGCCGGCCCGGCACCGCCCCGGGCGACGGCACGGACAGGGATGCCATCGCCCTATATGCAGCGTATTGTTCGACTATGGGATACATCCGTAGGGACGGACGTGCGGCGCTGCCACCCGCCTGCCGCCGGTGGGCCGGACAGCCGACGGACAGGTCCGGCGGCACGGCCGTCCGCACGGGTGAGACGGGATAGGACGACTGGACGTGCCAGGCCAGCGACCATGGGCCGGCGGCCCCGCCCCCGCCCCGGGCCCCGACCACGGCCCGGCGAGGCGTCGGCTGGACCGGCTGCTGACCAGGGCCGCCTACGAGGCCGGCGCGTACGGCGGCGGCATCTACCTGATGGTCCCCGAGGAGGAGGCCCTCCGCCTCGAGGTGCTGACCGGGGTGCCGGCGGAGTTCGCCGCTCCCTGGTCCCGGGTGAGCCTCGCCGCCGCCCTCCCGGCCGCCGACGCCGTACGCGGCCGGGGCCTGGTGTGGGTGGGCGCGGAGGGTGAACTGGCCCGGCGCTACCCCCGGGCCGCGCTGGTGCTGCCGTACCACTTCCGGCTGGCAGCCGCACCGATCATGTCCGGCGACACCGCCCTCGGCGTACTGCTGCTGCTGTGGTCCGGCTCCAGCCCCGAACAGCTGGCCGACGAGGTACGCACGCGCATCGACGACGCCTGTGCCGCCATCGCCGAGGTGCTCCGGCAGACCGCCGGGGAGGAGCCGATGCCGCCCATGCCCAGCCCCCGGGTGCTGCCGCAGCCCCGCGCGACCAGCATCGGTCCGGCCGAGGCACTGTCGGCGGCAGCCCTGGCCGAACGGCTGCCCGAGGGCTGGTGCGCCCTCGACCTGGACGGACACATCACCTTCATCACCCGGAACGGGGCCCGGCTCGTCGGCAGGGACGTGCAGGACCTGATCGGCTTCCTCCCCTGGGAGGCCCTGTCCTGGCTCGACGATCCCGTCTACGAGGACCGCTACCGCGCGGCGGTCATCAGCCGGGAGCCCACCGTCTTCACCGCCATGCGCCCGCCCCGCCACTGGCTGACCTTCCAGCTCTACCCGGACGCGACCGGGCTGAGCGTGCGGATCAGCCCCGTCCATGTCCAGGACACCTCGGAGCAGCCGGGCGACCGGATTGCGCGGCCCGCCGACCCGACCCGGGTGGGCTCCATCTACCAGCTGATGCACCTCGCCGGCTCGCTGACGGAGGCCGCGAGCGTGCGGGACGTGGTCGATCTGGCGGCCGACCACCTGATCCCCGCCTTCGGCGCCCGGGGGCTCGTCCTGATGGTCGCCGAGAGCGGCAAGCTGCGCCTGGTCGGCCACCGCGGCTACCGCGCGGATCTCCTGCGGGTCTTCGACGGCACTCCGCTGTCCGCGCCCACGCCCGGTGTGCGCTCGCTCACCGAGGGCATCCCGTCCTTCTTCGCCACACGCAGCGAGCTGGAGGAGGCGTACCCGTTCCGCCGCGGGATGCGCGACGGCATGGAGGCCTGGGCCTATCTGCCGCTGATCGCCTCCGGCCGGCCCGTGGGCACCTGCGTACTGGGCTACGACCGGCCGCACACCTTCCCGCCCGACGAGCGAGTCGCTCTCGGCTCACTGAGCGGGCTGATCGCCCAAGCCCTGGACCGGGCTCGCCTGTACGACACCAAGCATCAACTCGCGCACGGACTCCAGCAGGGCCTCCTGCCGCACAGCCTGCCGCAGCTCCCGGGGCTCCTGGAGGTGGCCGCGCGCTACCGGCCGTCCACCCAGGGCATGGACATCGGCGGCGACTTCTACGACCTCATCCACCTCGACCCGCTCACGGTCGGCGCGGTCATCGGCGACGTCCAGGGCCACAACGTCACCGCGGCCGCGCTCATGGGCCAGGTCCGTACCGCCGTCCACGCCCACGCAGGCGACGGGGCACCGCCCGGCGAGGTGCTGTCCCGGACCAACCGGCTGCTCACCGACCTCGACCCGGGCCTGTTCACCAGCTGTCTCTACGCCCGCCTGGACCTGTCGAGCCACCGTGCCCTGCTGGCCTCCGCCGGGCATCCGCCGCCGCTGCTGCACATCCCCGGCCGCGGCACCGAGGTCCTCGACGTGCCGCCCGGGTTGCTGCTCGGCATCGACCCCGAGACCGACTACCCCACCGTCGACATCTCCGTTCCGCCCGGCAGCATCCTGGCCTTCTACACGGACGGACTCGTCGAAACGCCGGGCACCGACCTCGGCGAGTCCATCGCCGAACTCGCCGACCGGCTCAGCCGGATGGGCCGCGAGGAACGGCTGGACGACATCGCGGACACTCTCGTCCGGCTGGCCGACGGCGTGACCCTGGACACCGACGACCTCGCGCTGCTCCTGCTCCGCCCCAGCTGACCCGCGCGGTGCGGAGCGGCCCCGGGCGTACGTGACGTACGAGCACACTCGTACGTCCGGGCAGCGTTTCCGTACGCACGCCCGGCCGGACGTCAGAAGACGATCAGCGCCCGCCCGCCGCGGCCCGCGAGCATCGCTTCGAAGGCGGCCGGCACGCCGTCCAGGCCGATCCGGTCGGTGACCATGCCGCTCAGGTCGAGGCGGCCCGCGCGGATGTGGCCGGCCAGCACCGGCAGGTCCCGCGCGGGGTCGCAGTTGCCGTAGACACAGCCCGAGAGGGTGCGGCCGAAGTGGAAGAGCTCCAGCGCGGAGAAGGAGACCTGGTCGTCCTTGCGGCCGATGCCGACGACCGTCGTACGGCCGCCGCGGCGGGTCGAGGACCAGGCCGTACGGATGGTCTGCCCGCGGCCGACGCACTCCACGGCCACGTCCGAGCCGTGCCCGCCGGTGAGTTTGCGGATCTGCTTGGCCGTGTCGTCACCGGCCACGAGGTAGTCGGTGGCACCCGCCGCGCGGGCCAGCCCCTCCTTCTCCGGCGAGACGTCGACGGCGATGATCTGTCCGGCACCGGCGATGCGGGCCGACTGGATCACCGAGAGGCCGACTCCCCCGACGCCGAAGACGGCGACCGTCTCGCCCTCCCGCACCTGTGCCGAGTGGTTGACCGCGCCGTAGCCGGTGAGCACGGCGCAGCCGAGGAGGGCGGCGTCGGTGAGCGGGACGCCCTCGGGCAGCGGCAGCACGGATTTCGCCGAGACGACGGTCTCCTCGGCGAAGACGGCGCTGCTGAGCCCCGGGTAGAGATCGTCGCCGCCGGTCGTACGGGCGTACGGCACCGCGGCGCCGGCCATGGCGTTGACGCAGAGCCAGGGCTCGGCGAGCCCGCAGAAGTGGCAGTCGCCGCAGGACGGCGCCCAGTTGAGGACGACCCGGTCGCCGGGAGCGACGGTGTCGACGCCCTCACCGACGGCGGTGACCGTGCCCGCGCCCTCGTGGCCGAGGACGGCCGGGACCGGCTGGCGCAGGGTGCCGTTGGAGAGGGACAGGTCGGAGTGGCAGACCCCGGCCGCCGCGAGCCGGACGCGCACCCGGCCGGGACCGGGTTCCGGCAGCACTATCTCGGCGATCTCCAGGGGTGCGTTGACGGCGGACAGCACGACGGCGCGGGTCATGGCGGCTCTTCTCGGCTCTCGGCGGCCCAGGGGCCGGGGCGGCGGGGCCGCCGGGCCACGCGCGGCTCGGCGCGTGACCCGGCGGTGCGCGGGGAACGGTCGGACGCTCGGAAGGGCCGAGCGGAGCTGACAGGCAGTCAGGAGTGAGCGGTGACGGTCAGAACTGGAGCGACTTCGTCTGCAGGTACTCGGCCAGGCCGTGCGCACCGAGCTCGCGGCCGACGCCCGACTGCTTGTAACCGCCGAACGGGGCCAGGGGGTTGAACCGGCCGCCGTTGATGTCGACCTGTCCGGTCTCCAGGCGGCGCGCGAAGGCCTCCGCCCGGGACTCGTCGGCCGACCAGACGGCGCCCGCGAGGCCGTAGACGGAGTCGTTCGCGATGCGCAGCGCGTCCTCCTCGTCCTGGTATCCGATGATCGAGAGGACGGGCCCGAAGATCTCCTCCCGGGCGATGGTCATGTCCGGGGTGACGTCGGCGAAGACGGTCGGCCGGATGTAGTAGCCGGTCTCCCGGCACTCGGGGACCTCGGGGCCGCCGGCGACGACGCGGGCACCTTCCTCGACGCCGCGCTCGATGTAGCCGCGTACGCGGTCCCGCTGCTTGGCGTTGACGACGGGGCCGAGGCGGCTGGCCGCGTCGTTCGGGTCGCCGGGCACGTACTTGGTGGCGGCCGCCACTGCGAGCTCGACGGCCTCCTCGTAACGGTCGGCGTCGACCAGCATCCGGGTCCAGGCGCTGCACGTCTGGCCGGAGTTGGCGAAGACGTTGGCCACGCCGACGTTGACGGCGCGGGCGAGGTCGGCGTCCGGGAGGATGACGTTCGCGGACTTTCCGCCGAGTTCGAGCGCGACCCGCTTGACGGCGGCGCCGGCCGTCGCGCCGATTTTCTGCCCCACGGCGGTCGAACCGGTGAACGACACGAGATCGACGTCCGGGTGCTCGGCGAGCGCCTGCCCGGCGACCGGCCCGAGCCCGGTGACGAGGTTGAACACCCCGGCGGGTATGCCTGCCTCATGCACCGCCTCGGCGAACAGTTGTGCGACGAGCGGGGTGTCCTCGGCGGGCTTGAGGACGACCGTGNNGCGCCGACGACCCCGACCGGCTCGTGGAGGACGGTCGAATTGTTGACCTTCTCCTCGAACGGATACGTGGCCGCCAGCTCGGCGTACGTACCGGCGACGGTGATCGGCAGCCCGGCATGCACGGCCTGCGAGAACTTCACGGGCGCGCCCAGCTCCGCGGT
>DOWQ01000570.1 GCA_003519485.1 Streptomyces sp.
ACGGCTCCGCGCCCCGCCGGTGCAGGCGGGCCCGGGGCGAGGCCGGTGCCCCGGCCGGCGGCGGAGCAGGTGGCCGCCGAGGTACGCCTGCTGCCGTCGCCGACCTGCGGCTGACCCGCACCGTGTCGGCGGCCGTACGCCGGCGAGCGGGGTCACTCCGTCTCGGCCCGCAGCACCAGCTTGTTCACCACCCACAAGCCGATCCCGATCAGCACGAGCACCCCCGCGCGGATGTACACGTCGACATCGCGGTCCGCGAACGGGCTGGCCAGGATGAGTGCCGTGATGGCGCCGAGCACGGGCAGCGCGGTCGGCGTACGGAAGTGGGGGTGGGCCACCCGGTCCTTGCGGAGCACCAGCACGGCCACGTTGACCACGGCGAAGACACACAGCAGCAGGAAGGCCGTGGTGTCGCCCCAGCCCTCGATCTCGCCGGTCGAGACCAGCCCGATCGCGAGCAGGACGGTGAACACGATGCCGACGACCGGGGTCCGGCGGCGCGGCAGGACCCGGCCCATGGCGCGCGGCAGGATGCGCTCGTTGGCCATGCCGTAGCAGAGCCGGGAGGCCATCATGATGTTGATGAGCGCCGAGTTGGTCACCGCGAACAGCGCGATCACCGCGAAGAGTTTGGGCGGGAAGGCGACGCCGCCCGCCTTGACGACCTCCAGCAGCGGCCCGGACGACCCCTCCAGCGTCCGGTAGTCGACGAGCAGGGAGGAGATGAGGGCGACGATCACGTAGATCGTGCCGGTGACGGCGACGCCGATGAAGAGGGCGCGGGGGAAGGTACGGGCCGGGTCCTTGGTCTCCTCGGCCATGTTGACCGAGTCCTCGAAGCCGACGAACGCGAAGAAGCCGAGCGCGGTCGCCCCCAGAATGCCGGTCACCAGTGCGAATCCGGTGCCGTTCGCCTCGAACTCGCCGAGCCGGGCCGGCTCGCCCTCGCCCGACATCACGGCGGAGACCCCGATCACGATGATCACCAGCAGGCCGGTCAGCTCCACCATCGTCAGCACGACGTTCGTCTTCACCGACTCCGAGACGCCCCGCAGGGTGAGCGCGCCGAGCGCGATCACGAACAGCACCGCGACGAGCGTCGGCGACACATCGACGAACTCGCCCAGGTAGTCGCTGCCGAAGGCGCGGGCCGCCGCGCTCGCGGACGACAGGCCCGAGCACATCACCATGAAGGCGATGATGAAGGTCAGGAAGGGGACCTTGAACGCCTTCTGGGTGTAGAGCGCGGCGCCCGCCGCCTTCGGTTACTTGCCCACCAGTTCGACGTACGACGCCGCCGTCAGCAGCGCCACGACGAAGCCGATCGCGAAGGGCAGCCAGAGGGCGCCGCCGACCTTGCCCGCCACCTTGCCGGTGGTGGCATAGATCCCGGTGCCCAGGATGTCGCCGATCACGAACAGGATCAGCAGCTTGGGGCCGATCGCACGCTTGAGCGGTGACGGCCCGTCGGCCGGGTCGATCGGGGCCGGTGCGGGGGAGTCTGGGGAGGGTTCCGGTGTCTGCATGGCACAGGGACTACCCGTCCTGGCGCTCGAGCTCACCCTTGCCTGTTCACCCGGGGCGGCCAGCGCGGGTCAGCGCGTCGCGCTGCGCGCCGCCGCTCTCGGCCACGATCTCGTCGAGCGACTGCGCCGGGCGTACGAGCGCGAAGCGCACCCCGCCGGGCGCCGCCGGGTCCGCGACGAAGCCGTGCACCGCGGGCCGGGGCAGGCTGTTGTACGCGAAGTGGTTGGAGAAGTAGTACGCGCCGGTGTCGAGCAGCGCGGCGAGATCGCCGGTCTCGAGCATCGGCAGCGCGCGTTCCCGGGCCACCAGGTCGCCCGCGAAGCAGCAGGGTCCCGCGACGTCCTGGACGACCGCCGGGCCGTCCTTGGGCCATCCCTTGGCGTCGAACGCTGTCACCCGGATGGGCCACGAGCCGGGCGCGAAGACCGTACGGGTCGCGAGCTGCGCGCCGGCGTGGGTGACCGCGATGGGGCGGCCGCCCGCGGACTTGGTGTACTCCACCTGCGCGAGGACAGTGCCGTGCTTGGCCAGCAGCGACCGGCCGAATTCGGTCACCAGTCCGTACCGCCCGTCGAACAGGCCCGGGACGGCGGTACGCAGGGCCTGCGCGTACTCCCGGTGGGTCGGGGTCTCCTCGTCCGACGCGAAGTTGACGGGCAGTCCGCCGCCGATGTCGAGCGTGTCGATCTGCCGGCGGCCGACCGCGGCGTTGATCTCCTCCGCGAGCTCGTACGTCACCCGCACGCCCATGGTCATCAGTTCGAGCGGACAGCCCTGGGAGCCCACGTGGGCGTGCAGCCGGGTCAGCCAGGGGCGGTCGAGGAAGGCGCGTATCACCCAGTCGCGCGCCCCCTCGTCGCGCAGCGCGACCCCGAACTTCGAGGTGTCGGTGGCGGTGCTCAGGGCTTCGATGGAACCGCCGCCCACCTGTGGGTTGATGCGCAGACCGATCGGCGAGGGGGTGGGCGCCGACCGGACGAGCGCGTCGATGCGCTCCAGCTCCTGCGGGTTGTCGGCGTTGACGGCGATGCCGACCGCCAGCGCCTCGCGCAGCTCCGCGGTCGACTTGGCGGGGGAGTCGAGGACGGTGGCCGACGGCGGCACGCCCGCCGCGCGGGCCAGGGCGAGCTCGCCGGGGCTGGCGACCTCGCAGCCCAGCCCCTCGTCGGCCAGGAGCCGCAGCACGGGCACGAGGGAGGCGGCCTTCACCGCGAACGCGTGCAGCACCGGCGTGCCGGCCGCGGTCACCTCGTCGAAGGCGGCCCGCAGCCCGGCGGCCGAGGCGCGGATGCCCGCCACGTCCAGCAGTCCGATCACGGGCTCGGCCGGCCCGGTCAGCCGCTGCTCGACGGCTGCCCGTACGGCCTGCTCGCGG
>DOWQ01000026.1 GCA_003519485.1 Streptomyces sp.
GGCTTCGGTGGCAGCCGTCGGTGGAGCGGTGGGAGGTGCAGCGGGGGCGTCGGCGGGTGGCGTTGCCGGTTCAGGTACCGGCGCGGGCGCTGAGCCGTCAGCCTGTGGTGCGGGGGGAACGGCCTGCGGTACCGGCCGCGGCGAGGACGGGGGCGCGGCCGGCGAGGACGGGGCGGCCGATGGCGCGGCGTAGAGCGCGGACAGCTTCTCCAGCAGCCGGATGTACGCCTGACGTTGCGGCGGACGCGGCTCGGTCCTGCCGCTCTCCCAGTTCACGATCGTCGCCCGGCGGACCTCCAGGGCCTTGGCGACCTGCTCCTGAGTGAGGCCGTGGGCCTTGCGCAGCCGCTCGCGCTCGGCTGGTGGCGGCAGCAGGGGCTGCCCCTCGATCAGGGCGTCGACCGCGTCGAACAGCTCGGGCATCGCTCCTCCTTCGTACCGCCGCCGATCATACGCCGGACCGCTCTTTGAGCGTACAAACACCGTACTTCCCGGGGTGCCGTTCCCTCTGGAGCGCTCCCCGGACTGTCACAGCGAAGGGCGAGCACTGCCAGCGGGTCGTTTCACTGCCCTCCGCTGTACGGAGTCCCGAGAATCTCCCGGATGACATGCCGGGCGTTGGCCGAAATGATCGGATTGTTCTTCCGGTAGTACGGCAGCTGGATGACCGCCATGGACAGCGCCCAGCCCCGGCTGCGCGCCCAGGTCGCGTCGTCCACGTCCACCGCCTCCCGGTACACCCGCCGCGCCGAGGCGGGCAGCAGGTTCCAGGCCGGGACGAGGTCGGTGGCCGGTTCGCCCATGCCGACGGTGCCGAAGTCGATGACCGCCGAGACGCGGTCACCGGCGAGCAGCAGATTGCTCGGCATGAGGTCGGAGTGCGTCCAGCAGGCCGGACCCGTCCACAGTGGTGCCGCGAGCGCCTCCTCCCAGGCCGCGGTGATCTCGTCGGCGTCGAAGGGTTCGTCGGTGCGCCGCAGCGCCTCGATCGCCTCCCGCACCTCCTGTTCTTCGGCGGTCAGCGGACCGCCCCGGTGAGCGGGCGGACCACCGGGGAGATCGATCTCGCGGATGGCGACCGCGAACTCCGCGAGGTCACGAGCCACGAACTCGGGCTCGGCCAGGCCGCCCTCGACCGCGTTGCGGCCCTCGATCCACCGGTGCACCGCCCAGGCCAGGGGGTACCCCTCACCCGGGGCGCCGGTCGCCACCACCTCCGGGATCGGCAGTGGAAGCAGCGGCGCCAGCCGGGGAAGCAGCCGTGCCTCCATCGCGATGGCCTCGGCGCCGCCGGGGCGCAACGGCAGCCGGACGGTCAGGTCCTCGCCGAGCCGGTAGATCGCGTTGACCGTGCCCCCGGAGGCGAGCCGGGTGACCGGCAGGTCCGCCCAGTGGGGGAACTGGGCGCGCAGCAGCAGCCGTACGAGGTCGGCGTCGGTCTCCGCTTCGTCCGCGTGCATCCTGCCCATGTACCCACCTGATCTCTCGGTTCCTGCCGGGATCGTCGCACAGCCGGGCCATGTCCCGGAGCTGCCGTCAGAAGCTCCGGCCCCGGCGCGGCTCAGCCGGGGAGGAAGCGCCAGAGCTTCGTACACAAGGCCGCCGGTCAGCAACTCGACCTGCGGTGGCAATCGCGCAACCTCCGCTGCGCCAGGTCATCCTCGGCCCCGTAGTACGCGCCTGTTCGCTCCCCCGCCGCGGGTTAGGGTCACGGCATGACTGCCCGGCCCGTGCGCGTTCGTGCCCGCTTGTCTGCCGACGACCGCCGCAGCCAACTGATCGGTATCGGGCTGCGCCTGCTGGTGACCCGCCCGATCCATGAGCTCTCGATCGACGAGGTGGCTGCCGAGGCGGACATCTCGCGCGGGCTGCTGTTCCACTACTTCCCGACCAAGCGCGACTACTACGTCGCGGTGGTCCGGGCCGCGGGGAACCGGCTGCTGACACATACCCGCGTCCCGGACGAGGGGTCCCCGGCCCGGCGCGTACGTGCCGTCGCCGAGGGCTTCGTCACGTTCGTGCAGCGCCGGCGCGCCAACTACGTCGCGCTGGTGCGGGCCGGAGCGGGCGGGGACGACCTCGTGCTGGAGGTCTTCGAGCACATCCGCACCACCTTGGCCGACCGGGTGCTCGAAGCACTGGGGGAAGCGACTCCCTCCCCGATGGAGCGGCTGGCGGTACGCGGCTGGCTGGCCATGGCCGAGGAGATGGCCCTGCAGGACGCGACCGATGGCACGCCCGCCGAGGAACTGACCGACTTCCTCGTGGACAGTCTGGACCGGCTGCTGGCACCGCTGCGCCGCTCCTGAGCCGGCCCCTGCCCCGGCATCCGCCGCTGAGCCGGATCGCCGCCTCCGGGGCACCGCCGAGAGAACGCCGTACGACCTATTGAGCGTTGCTTAGAGAGTGCCTATGCTCGGCAGCCATCGCGCTCGGGGCGGGGAGCCCTGCGGCCGGGTCGACGCCGCACTGCTCCTTCACGCCCCGCCCAAGGGCGTCACCGAAGAATCTTTCAAGAAGGAGCTGCACGCCCCATGCCCCTGGTGGAAACCGCCCTCGGTCCCGTGGACGCCGCCGGCCTCGGCCGCACCTACGTGCACGAGCACATCTTCACGCTGAGCGCCGATGTCCAGGCCAACTACCCCGAGGAGTGGGGGGACGAGGAGGAGCGGGTCGCCGACGCCGTGACCAAGCTGCGCGAGCTGGCAGCACAGGGCGTGCGCACCATCGTGGACCCCACCGTCGTCGGTCTCGGCCGCTACATCCCCCGGGTCGTGCGCGTCGCCGAGCAGGTGCCCGAACTCAACATCGTCGTCGCCACCGGCCTCTACACCTACGACGACGTCCCGTTCTTCTTCCGCCATCGCGGCCCGGCGCTGAACGAGGCCCTGGGCGCCGACGTGCCCGACCCCATGGTGGACATGTTCGTCCGCGACATCACCGACGGCATCGCCGGCACCGCTGTGAAGGCCGGCATGCTCAAGTGCGCCATCGATCAGCAGGGCATGACCCCTGGCGTGGAGCGCGTGATGCGCGCCGTCGCCCGCGCGCACCACCGCACCGGCACTCCCGTCACCGTCCACACACACCCCGAGACCCGGACCGGCCTGGAGGTCGCGCGGGTGCTGTGCGACGAGGAAGGCGTCGACCCCCGCCGCGTGGTTCTCGGCCACAGCGGCGACACGGCCGACTGCGATCACCTCGCCCAACTGGCGGACGCCGGCTTCCTGCTCGGCATGGACCGATTCGGCCTCAACCTCGAGGCGACCTTCGAGGCCCGCGCCGACACCCTGGTCGAGATGTGCCGGCGGGGCTACGCCGCCAGCCTTGTCCTCTCCCACGACGCCGCCTGTTACATCGACTGGATCGACCCCGCCGTCATGCCCTTCCTCCCGCAGTGGCACTACCTTCACATCGGCGAGGAGGTGCTGCCCTACATCCGCGAACGCGGCGTGACCGAGGAGCAGATCGACGCCATGCTCATCGGCAACCCCGGCCGCCTCTTCGCCCCCGCAGCCACCTGACGCAACGGAGACGCCTCCGCGGACGACTGCCGGCCCGTGGTCCGTACGCCGTGCCGGGCCGTGAGGTCCTCGGGATCGGCGCGCCGTCGGCCGCATCGGCCTTCGCTCGCTCTCCACGGCCTCTGAAGCTGTGCGTCCAACAGGGCCCGGGCGCGGTCGGGGCCTCGTAGCGTGTCGGCCATGACCCATACCGATGTCGAGACCAGTAAGGCGCTGCGGGCGCCGTCCCCTACTCCGGTCGTAACCGCCGCACCCTCCCGCTTCGCCGCGGGCTCGGGCGACACGGCAGCCCGTACGGAGCGGCGCGCAGCCGGTCCACTGACCGCGGCAGACTGCCCGCCCTCCGGCGCATGCTGACCGCCTCCGGCCGCGCGGGCGACGCGGTCCGGCCGGCCACCGCCGCCGATCTGCCGGCCCTGGCCGGACTCTGTGCCGCCCATGCCGAGTTCGAGCGCGCCGAACCGATCCCGGACGACTTGGCCGTCCGGTTGGAGCCGGCCCTCTTCTCGGTGCCGCCACGGCTGTGGTGCCTCGTGGCCGAGCGTGGCGGCGAGTTGATCGGCTACGCCAGTTGCTCGCTGGAGTTCTCCACCTGGCACGCGTCCGAATACCTGCACATGGACTGCCTGTTCGTTTCCGAGCAGCATCGCGGTGAGGGCTGGGGCAGCCGGTTGCTCGACGCCGTGGCGCGCACAGCGGCAAGCCTCGGCGCGGCGGAGGTGCAGTGGCAGACGCCGGACTGGAACGCCGACGCCATCCGCTTCTACGACCGCGCCGGAGCCCGAGCCCTTGCGAAACGCAGGTACTCCCTCCCGGTCCCGGGAGGCGGAGTTCCGGTGCCGTGAGTCCGGTGCGTTGAATCCGTGGAGCGGATGTGGAGCGGATCCGGTCGGTGCGTCACGGACCGGACCCACCGGCACCGGACCGACCGCAGCGCGCCGGTGCAGGCCGCCGGCGTACGTCCTCAGTCCCGGCCGAGCCTGGCGACTCACCCGCCTTCGAGAGGTCATGGCCGCGCTGGAGGCACCCGCAAGCGCGGCCGTCCGCGCGTGCGCCCTGAGGTGGCGCCGACAGCCGTACTGGCAGACAAGGCTTCCTCATCACGCGGCCACGGCCCCGAGGTCTCGACGAGCCGGCTCAGCCACCCGCCCGGGTGAACGTCACATGAGTGACCCCGCTGGGGGAGGATGTGGCCTCGACCTCGTAGTCCTTCTCGAGGCCCTCGAGCCCGTCCCAGAGGCGCACGCCGCGGCCGAGCAGAATCGGAACCACCACCGCGTGCATGTGGTCGACGAGACCGGCGGCAAGGAAGTCGCGGAGCATGGTGGGACCTCCGCCGAGGCGTACGTCCTGGCCTCCCGCAGCCTCGCGGGCCGTCGCGAGCGCCTCGGCCGGCGAGGCCTTGATGAAGTGGAACGTCGTGCCGCCCTCCATCTCGATCGACGGGCGCGGGTGATGGGTGAGGACGAAGACCGGTGTGTGGAAGGGCGGATTGGGACCCCACGGGCCCGTCCACTCCCGATCCTCGTGCCAACCGGGCGGCCCGAACTTCCCGGCCCCCATGATCTCGGCGCCGATCCTCTCGGTGAACAGCCGGGAGAAGGCGTCATCCACGCCGCCGCTCCCACCGGTCCCGCCGAACATTCTGCGGCCCCACCGCGTGGCGAACATCCACTCGTGCAGCCTTTCGCCCGCGTGGCCGAACGGTGCCTCAAGGGTCTGGCCTTCGCCGGTGGCGAAGCCGTCGAGCGAGACCGCGATGGTTTGGACGCGGGCGAGTGACATGACTTGTGCTCCCTACTGTTGTTTTTTCGTCAGGGACGGAGTCGGAGCGACCGCCGCCTCAACACCACGCTGTATGGACGCTCATGGCCGGAGNNGAGGAACTCATCGCTCCCATCGTTGCGCACGTCGCGCGGTCGTCGCCGGATTGGCCGCGCAGGTCGCCGCAAGTGAGCCGGATGGCCCGGGACGAGCGGGCCTGTCTGCGAGTACCACCTCAGGGCGCACGCGCGGGCGGCCCCGCTTGCGGGGCTCCAGCACGGCCATGACCTGCTCGAAGGCGGGTGCGCCGCCGGTCCGCCGCGCCGGCGATACCGCGCCCTCGCCGGACTGCCCGCAGGAGCGTGTCGAGGGCATGGTGAGGAGACTCGCCGACCAGTGCCCCTGGTGACGGGCACCGCGATCGCGTCGATCACCTGCCGGTGATCCGATGACCGAGAGAAACGGCCCAGGAGGGCGTACTGCCGAGGAAGCGGTGCAGGGATTCCTTCAGCCCGGCGACGAAGGCGTCGCGGGTCGCGGCGTCGAGGAGGTCGAGGGAGAGATACGGGTTGAGGTCCTCCAGCTCGATCAGCAGCAGTTCCCCTCCGGCGGTGCGGCAGGCATCGACGCGCTGGATGCCGTGGCCGACGGTGTTCCACTCCACGAACCGGCGGGCGAAGTCCAGGTCCGCGTCGTCGGGCTCGTAGCGCTCCAGCAGCCACCGCTGATCCGGCCGGGGGGCGTACAGGGCGTACTGGAAGGACCCGTCGGTGAAGTAGAAGGACACCTCGTACCGGAAGCGGATGCGCGGCTGGACGAGGAGGTCGTCGAACACCAGATCCCGCAGGCCTTCCGGCGGCAGGATGACCAGGCCGTGCGAGTCCGCGCCGCGCTTGGGCTTGGCGACGTACTCGTCCGCGGCGGGCAGCAGCGCCAGGTCCTCGCGCCGGTCGACGGTCGGGATGACCGGGTGGCCGGCGGCGCTCAGCTCTACCAGATACTGCTTGCCGGCCATGTCGGCCCGGCCCGTCAGCTGCGGGTAGACGCGGACGCCGGCGGCCGCCGCCCGGCTGCGGAAGTCGTCGTACGCCTCCTGGTAGTACGACACCGGGCCGCTGTTGCGGATGACGACGGCGTCGAAGTCCGCCATGAGCGCCGCCGCGTCCAGTGGGTGGCACAGCGCGAGAGTGAAGTCCTCGCGGAGCCGGGAAGCCAGGCCGATGTCCTCGTCGCCGTAGCGCCGGCCCTGCGCCGGATAGGCCAGGTCGGTGACGTAGAGGATGCGGGGCGGGGCGGACGTCATGGCTCTCCTGGCGGTACGGGCAGTACGGGCGGTGCTGAGGGTGTGCGTGTCTCCGTACCCTGCCACCGCGCTGTCCGGGCAGGTCCGGCAGGTCGGCGCCCGTGCCGGCACTCGGATGCCGGCATCGAGGGCTCCCGGCCCCGAGCGCGCGGGGACGCGGCGACGCGGGGGGCGTGCGTAGGAGCGCCGCGGCCGGGCACGCGGGGAGTGTCCCGTCCCGTACGGAAAGAGGCAGAGATGTCCGAGACCGGCTCGTCCCCGCTGAATCCGGTGAGCGCCGCGTGGAACACCGTCGCGAGCCACGACACGTACGAGGAGGCCCAGGCCGCGGTCGACCTGCTCTCCGACGAGAAGTTCCCCGTCGAGCACATCGACATCGTCGGGACCGGCCTGCGTCTGGTGGAGCACGTCACGGGGCGGCTCACCAAGGGCCGGGCGGCGGCCGCCGGGGCCGCGGGCGGGGCCTGGTTCGGGCTGCTCATCGGGCTGCTGGTGGGGCTCTTCACGCCCGGCCCGGTCTGGCTCGGACTGCTCCTCGGCGGCATCCTCATCGGCGCCGCCTGGGGCGCCGCCTTCGGATTCGCCGGGCACGCCGCGACCGGTGGCCGCCGCGACTTCGCCTCCACCCAGCGGCTGGTCGCCTCGCGCTACGACGTCATCGTGCGCGGCGGGCACGCCGAGGAGGCCCGGACCGTGCTCCGGCGCGCGGGCATGAGCACGACCCCGTAGCGGTACGCCGCCCGTACACATGTACGGTCCGGACGCCCGTACCTCCGTACGCCCTCGAAGCGCGGCCGGGATCTCCCTACCGGCCGCGCTCCAAGCCCTGCAGGGTGGCGCAGGTGACGTATCCGTACGCGAGGTGGGGCACGATGTCGCTCAGCCAGCCCTGCCGGGACCAGGAGCGGGGGTCGCTCACCATCCCCAGCCGGGCCATCGGCAGATCGGTGACGGCCATCGCGAGCACCCCGGCCACCGCGCCCCCGAGCCACAGCGGGGGCCGCAGCCCTGCGTGGCGCAGGACGCCCAGCACGGCACCGGTCCCGACGCCCACCGCGATGCCGGTGAGGGCGCCCAGGCCGGAGAGCCGGTTCTCGCGTTCCTCGCCCTCGCCGGGGACCGGATGGCCGACGGCTTCCGCGAGGTCGTCCACGGCCTGCTCCGGGGTACTGCTCGAGGACCGGGCCCGGACGGCCATGTCCCCGTAGGTGGTCGCGTTGAGCGCGGTCGTTCCGGCAGCGCCCGCGAGGGCACCCTGCAGCAGTCCTCGAATCATGGCGGGGCGGGTATCCCCGGCCGACGGCGACAAACCCGGCATACGGGCCCCGGGCGCCGCCCACCCCGGGCCCGCACGGCCTGGTTCGCGCTTCCCGGGTTTCTCCGCGTCTCGTGATGACTCCCTGCCTCCGGGCCGTACGCGACGGCGGGCCCTCCGCCACACGCACGGCGGAGCGCCCGGTGCGCCCGGTGGCCATCACCCGCCTCGCTGCCCGCCGCCGCCCGTGAGCTCCGGGATCAGCGCGCGCGGCCACCGGCCCCGGGGTCCGGCTGCCAGGAGGGCGACCTACCGCTGAGGCCGACGGCACGGTCGAGCGCCGGAGCGTCGTCCGGGACGTAGACCACCGGGCCGAACATCGGGCCCGCCTCGCGTTCGGGGTCGCCCTCGGCCGGTGTCATCAGATCGATCGAGACGCGCAGACTCGCTTCGTCGGGGGCGTAACGCTGGCCGGTGGCGCGGGCCAGATCCCAGCCGTGGATCAGGAGTTCGTTCAGGGCGACGCGGCCCGCGTCCGCCGCGGGGAAGGTGACGCCGCCCGCCTGGGTGTCGCCCTCCCATGCCGCGGGGCGGCGCCAGGCGGTGACGAGTTCGTCCAGCTGCCGGTCCAGCCGTCGCCGCCAGTCGTCGTACAGCGGGGCCGGCGGGGCGGAGCCGGGCGGGGTCGCGGTCGCCGGGCCGAACTCCTTGTCCGCGGCGGCGCGGAAGGCCGCGGTCAGGCCGAGCAGGTGCTGCAGCAGGTCGCGTACGGCGTACTCCGGGCACGGTGTCGGCGCCGCCAGTCGGTCGTCGGTGACGCCGCTCAGGAGCAGCCCCACCTGTCGCGCGACCGGGCCGAGGTCGGGGGTCGTCAAGTTCGCTTCGGGAACTGGGTTCTGGTGCATACCTCTCCGGACGACCCGGGCCGCCGGAACTCATCGGTCGGCGCGCATTCGGACGACTTCCGGTCGAGACACTGGGCGGGAGCCGGGCCGCGGGAGCCGGGCCAGATCTCAGCCACACGAAGCGCCCCACACCGGGGCGCAGGCCGCCAGGTCGGCGAGAATCCGGGCACGGTTCACCGCGTGAAGATCCGCGCCGAGCTCCCCGACGGCGCACGGGGCCACTTCCCCAAGGGGGCGCAGCGTCCCCGTCGTGGGCTCCGCACCTGACCGGCCCGGCCCTACGAGCCCGCCGCGGCCTGCGAGCCCGCAACAACCACCCCGCCTCACCGGCACCCCGCCCTGGCTTCGCATCACGGCTTGAACGCCCGTCAGCCCCCGGCAAACCATCACCGGCCACCTGTGCGCTTTCTATTGACATGAACCGTTCAGGAGTTTTACGTTCCTGCCATCTGAGAGCGCTCTCAAGCGTCCTTGCCCGCGATGACTTCGAGGTGCCGTCCCATGCCGTTCCCCCACGCCAGATCCGTCAGACCCGCCGCGGCGCTGTTACTGGCGACCGCCCTGGCCGCCTTCGGCCTCGGCCCCGCCGCCACCCCGGCCGCGGCCGCCTCCGTCCCCGTAGGAGCCGGCAGCTACTCCGACACCCGACCGGCCGGCACCTCCGGCCCCACCAACAACACCGGTGCACCCGTGACCCCCAAGGTCACCCCCGCGGCGGCCTCCAAGCCGCTGCCGACCAACGACTGGTGGTCCTCGCTCGCCTACCAGCGCTACGGCGACAATCCGTACTCGACCCCCATGTACGGCCACCCGCTCACCTACCAGGCCGTCGCAGGCGGCCTGGAGGTCGGCTACCCGACCAGCCCCGCCGTCGTCGGCGACGGACGCCAGTACGAGTACGCCCACAAGCGGGACCTCACCCTCGGCCTCGGCGGTCTCAACTCCCCCGACACCAAGGCCGACGACTGGTCCGACTGGACCGTCACCCCCTACTGGTCGGACGGCTCCCGCACGCTGCGCACCACCATCGGCCACGGCTCCCCCTTCGTCTACGCGCGAGGCTCGGGCGGCGCCGCGCAGATCACCACCGCGAGCGCGCCCGCCGTCTTCGCCGACCAGGGCAACGTCCTCGGCATCACCGTCGCCGGTCACCACTACGCCCTCTTCGCCCCGACGGGCAGCGACTGGGCCGTCAACGGCTCCACCATCACCGCCGGGCTGGGCGCCAAGGACTACTTCTCACTCGCCGTCCTGCCGTCCACCGGCGCGCTCAGCACCTTCAGCAAGTACGCGTTCAGCTTCGTCACCGGCTCCAAGGTCAGCTGGCAGTCCGGCGGCGGCACGGTCCGCGCCACGTACAGCCTGACGACCGAGGCGAAGGAGGGCGGCGAGACCGGCACCCTTCAGGCCCTCTACCGCCACCAGTGGCTGCACACCACCGACCCGCTCACCGCGTACACCTACGTATCGCCGCGGGGCACCATGAAGGTCCGCGAGGGCGCCTCCTTCACCACCAGCCAGAAGGCCTCCGCGGTCCTGCCCGCGCTGCCGCGGAACGACTCCGTCGACCAGAGCCGGCTGCGCGGCCACATCGCCGAGGTGGCCGACGCCGCCGACCCGTTCTCCGGTGCCACCGACACGTACTGGACCGGCAAGGCGCTCGGCCGGCTCGCCCAACTGGTCCCGATCGCCGACCAGATCGGCGAGGACGCCGCCCGCGACAAGATGCTCGACCTGCTCAAGGGCCGGCTCCAGGAGTGGTTCACGGCGGGCGGCGCCTCGGAGTTCGCGTACGACAAGGACTGGCGCACGCTGACCGGCTACCCCGCCTCCTACGGCAGCGACACCGAGCTCAACGACCACCACTTCCACTACAGCTACTACGTCTACGCGGCCGCGATCATCGCCCAGTACGACCCGGCCTGGGCCGCCGATTCCGCCTGGGGCGGCATGGTCAAGACCCTGGTGCGGGACGCCGCCAACCCCAGCCGCAGCGACAGCTCCTTCCCCTTCCTGCGCGGTTTCGACGTGTACGCCGGCCACAGCTGGGCCTCCGGGCACCAGGGCTTCGCAGCCGGGAACAACCAGGAGTCCTCGTCGGAGTCGGTGAACCTCAGCGCCGGACTCGTACTGTGGGGGGCGGCCACCGGCGACGCCTCGCTCCGCGACCTCGGCGTCTATCTGCTGACCACCGAGTCCGAGGCCATCGCCCAGTACTGGTTCGACGCCGACGAGGAGGTCTTCCCGTCCGGATTCGGCCACGACACGGTCGGCATGGTGTGGGGCAGCGGCGGCGCGTACAGCACCTGGTGGACCGCCAACCCGGAGGAGATCCACGGCATCAACGTCCTGCCGGTCACCGGCGGCTCGCTCCACCTGGCGGGCCACAAGGCGGCGATCCGGCGGAATCTCGCCGAGCTGGAGCGCGAGAACGGCGGCCCTGCCGTCGAATGGCGCGATCTCATCTGGGAGTTCCAGGCACTCGCCGATCCGGACCGGGCCAAGGCCGCCTGGGACGCGGGCGGCGGCTCCTACACCCCGGAGCAGGGAGAGTCCAAGGCGCACACCTACCACTGGATCGGCACGCTGGCCGCGCTCGGCGCCCCGGACACCTCCGTGACGGCCGACATCCCGACGGCCGCGGTCTTCGCCAAGGGCACGGCCCGCACCTACGCGGCGCACAACCACGGCTCGTCACCGCGCACGGTCACCTTCTCCGACGGCAAGCAGCTCACCGTCCCGGCCCGGTCCACCGCGACCGGCACCGGCACCGGTTCGGGCGACGGCGGCGATCCGGACCCGCAGCCGGGCACCGGCAACACCTTCCAGCTCCGCAGCGGAGGCGCCCTGACCACCGCCACGGACGGCACGGACGGCAGCGACACCCTCGCCTCCGCGGGCGGCGCCAATCACGACGGCACCCCGCACCAGCCGCGGACGTACGAGATCAGGAACGTCGACGGGACCCTGGAGCCGGGCGCGGCGACCGCCTTCCGGCTGCAGCTCGACGCCGGCACCACCGTCGGCCTCGGCCAGCAGGCCCGGGTGAGTTACGACCTCACCGGCGACGGCTCCTTCGACCGCACCGAGACGTATCACTACTTCGCGACGGACCCGGTGGCCGGCTGGGAGGAGTACACCCAGGCACAGGGCGTACGGGAGACCACGGGCGCACCCGGGAATCTCGACGGCGGCACCGTACGGCTGGAGGTCTGGAGCGCCATCGGGAACGGCACGACGGAGCTGCGCACCGGGACCGACCGCTCGGTGCTGGTCATTCCGTACAGCTAGGAATCCTCGCAGCACCGAG
>DOWQ01000539.1 GCA_003519485.1 Streptomyces sp.
GGACAGGGCGCGCCCTGTCCGACCGGCCGCCCACGGCGGGCGTGGGCGGCGGACAGTGGGCCCTGGCCGGCTTCAGCGCGGCCCTGCGGGGCTGAGCCCGGTGTCCGCGCCCTCTCGCATTCAGCGGCCCCAGTGGTGACGTGAACCGCAGAGGCACGAGAGGCCGTCGCAGTGGCCGCAGGTGACCCCGCAGCGGCCCCGACCCTCCCGGAGCGCTACGACGCGTCCGCCGGACCTGCTGGGCCTGTGGGGTCTGCCGGGCGCGCCGGCGTCGCCGGATCCGCCGGGTGCGGCGCCATCGGCAGCAGAGAGGCGAGCCGCGCGTCGCACAGCTCGGCCAGCCGCTGGTACGCGCCCGCGCCCATCAGCTCCGTCAGCTCCGGCCGGTACGACACGTACACCGGCTCGCCCGCCCCGTGCGCCGAGGTCGCCGAGGTGCACCACCAGTGCAGGTCGTGGCCGCCCGGACCCCAGCCGCGCCGGTCGTACTCGCCGATCGAGATCATCAGGATCCGGCTGTCGTCCGGCCGGTCGATCCAGTCGTACGTCCGCCGGACCGGCAGCTGCCAGCACACGTCCGGCTTCGTCTCCAGCGGCTCGCGGCCCTCGTCCAGGGCGAGCGTGTGCAGGGCGCAGCCGTAGCCGCCNNGCGCCGCCGACCCGCCGGGTCTTCCGGTCGCCGTCCTCGTCGACCTCGGTCCAGCCGTCCGGGCCGGTGCCCTCGCCGTACCGCTGCCAGGTCTCGGGTGTGAGACGCGCCATGTGCGACGCGACACGCTTCTCGTCGTCCTCGTCGGAGAAGTGCGCCCCCAGGGTGCAGCAGCCGTCGCTCGCCCGGCCCTCCGCGATGCCCTGGCAGCCGCGGCCGAAAATGCACGACCAGCGGGAGGTGAGCCAGGTCAGGTCGCAGCGGAAGACCTGCTCGGGGTCCTCGGGGTCGGAGAACTCGACCCAGGCCCGCGCGAAGTCGAGCCCCTGCTCGTCGGGCTGCTTCCCGCCCTGTTCACCGGCGGTTCCGGGCAGCTCGTCGGCGGACTCGGGGGATGACTGTTTCCAGGAGGCTTTGTCCGGCTTCGCCTTTTTCGTCTTCGACACGACTCCAGCGTAGGCGGCCGGGACCGGTGCCCGGTCGCTCCCGGGCCGCAGTAGCGTTCACGCCATGAGACTCGGTGTCCTCGACGTGGGTTCGAATACGGTGCATCTGCTGGTGGTGGACGCCCACCCCGGCGCACGCCCGCTGCCCGCGCACTCCCACAAGGCGGAGCTGCGGCTCGCCGAACTTCTCGACGAGGACGGAGCGATCGGCCCCGAGGGGGTCGACCGGCTCGTGGCGACGGTGGGCGAGGCGCTCCAGGCCGCGGAGGACAAGGGTGTCGAAGACGTGCTGCCTTTCGCGACGTCCGCCGTGCGCGAGGCGGCCAACGCCGACGAGGTGCTGGCCCGGGTCAACCGCGAGACCGGCGTCGAGCTGGCCGTGCTGACGGGTGAGGAAGAGGCGCGGCTCACATTCCTGGCGGCCCGCCGCTGGTTCGGCTGGTCGGCAGGGAGGCTGCTGGTGATCGACATCGGCGGCGGCTCGCTGGAGATCGCGTACGGCCTCGACGAGGAGCCGGACAAGGCCGTGTCGCTGCCACTCGGCGCGGGCCGGCTCACCGCGTCCCGGCTTGCGGGCGACCCGCCGGAGCCGGCGGACGTCAGGGCGCTCCGCCGCCATGTGCGGGCGGAGATAGCCCGTACCGTCGGCGAGTTCAGCAGGCTCGGGGCGCCGGACCACGTGGTCGCCACGTCGAAGACGTTCAAGCAGCTCGCGCGGATCGCGGGCGCGGCGCGTTCCACCGAGGGCCTGTACGTGCAGCGCGGGCTGAGCCGCAAGGCCCTGGAGGAGTGGGTGCCCAAGCTGGCCGCGATGACGGCCGAGGAGCGCGCCGAGCTGCCCGGGGTGTCCGAGGAGCGGGCGCCGCAGCTGCTTGCGGGGGCGCTGGTCGCGGAGGCGGCGATGGACCTCTTCGGGGTGGACGGCCTGGAGATCTGCCCGTGGGCGCTGCGCGAGGGCGTGATCCTGCGGCGGCTGGACCGGCTGCCGGTGTGACGTGGACCGCACGGACCCCCGATGGCCTCTTCGGCGCGGCGGGACACGCCGTACGCTGTCTCCCGTGGCTCAACCAGTGGTGCGTGTCCCGGAAGCGAAGATCGCGCTGTCCACCGCCTCCGTGTATCCGGAGTCGACGGCGACGGCCTTCGAGATGGCCGGACGGCTGGGCTACGACGGTGTCGAGGTCATGGTCTGGACGGACCCGGTCAGCCAGGACATCGACGCGCTGCGCCGGCTGTCCGACTACCACCGGGTGCCGGTACTGGCCATCCACGCACCGTGTCTGCTGATCACCCAGCGGGTGTGGTCCACCGATCCGTGGACGAAGCTCCAGCGGGCGCAGGCGGCGGCCGAGAAGCTCGGCGCGTCGGCCGTGGTCGTCCACCCGCCGTTCCGGTGGCAGCGCAACTACGCCCGCGACTTCGTACGCGGAATCTGGCGGATGGCGGACGAGACCGACGTCCGGTTCGCTGTCGAGAACATGTACCCCTGGCGCTACCGCGACCGGGAGATGCTCGCTTACGCGCCGGACTGGGACGTCACCAATGACGACTACCGGCACTTCACGGTCGACCTCTCGCACACCGCGACGGCCCGCAACGACGCCCTCGACATGGTCGACCGGATGGGCGACCGGCTGGCCCATGTCCACCTCGCGGACGGCAGCGGCTCCGGCAAGGACGAGCACCTGGTGCCCGGGCGTGGCTCCCAGCCCTGCGCCGAGGTGCTGGAGGGGCTGGCGGCCCGCGGCTTCGACGGCCATGTGGTCGTCGAGGTCAACACCCGCCGCGCGATGTCCGGCGCCGAGCGCGAGGCCGACCTGGCGGAGGCACTGGCCTTCACCCGGCTGCACCTGGCCGCGGCGCGGGTGACCCGTCCGTGACCGGTCCGGACACCGGCCCGGCGGCCGGCCGGGGGGCGGCGGACACTCCGGGACCGGAGGCGGGGCCGGAAACGGGGCCGGGACCGGCACCGGGAACGCAGCCCGAACCCGGCCCGGCAGGCCCCGCGCGCAAGCGTGGCCGTCCCGCCCGTAAGGCCGCGGACGAGGGACCCGGCGCACGTGACCGCATCCTGAGCACGGCCCGCGCCGAATTCGCCGAGCGGGGCTACGACAAGACGTCGATCCGCGGCATCGCCCGGAAGGCAGGCGTGGACGCGGCCCTCGTCCACCACTATTTCGGTACCAAGGAGCAGGTCTTCGAATCTGCGGTCGAGGTGTCCTTCGAACCGGCGCTCAATGTGCCGGACCTCCTCGCCCAGGGCCCGGAGGGCGTCGGCGAGCGGCTGGCCCGGCACTTCCTGGGCGTCTGGGAGAACCCCCGTACCCGGGCGCCCCTGCTGGCCGTCGTCCGGTCGGCGGTGACGCATGAGGCGGCGGCCGCGGTGCTCCGCAAGTTCGTGCTGCGCAGGCTGTTGGAGCGGGTGGCGGCGGAGTTGGAGGTTCCGGAGCCGAGACTGCGGGCCGAGCTGGCTGCCTCGCAGCTGGTCGGGATCGCCATCCTGCGTTACGTCGTCAAGGTGGAGCCGCTGGCCGACGCGGACATCGAGGTCGTCATCGGCATGATCGCCCCTACGCTCCAGCGCTACCTGACCGTGCCCTGACCGGTGCGCCACCAGTGCCCGACCGACGGCCTGGCCAGTACGCTCACCGTGATGCGCCGGGCCGATGCCGACCCGGTGTCCCTGGGGATACCCCGGCGGGCCGGAAGGCGCTGACCCGTCCGAAACGCAGAACGCGCGTTCCGCCATATGGACGAGCTGTCCGAATCGTGGCTGCGGGGCGTAGTCTCGTAGAACCCTGGAACCGGTCCCGCCGCAGAGCGGCGACGGCCGGAACGCCGGACGCACAGAAGCCCCGGAGCGTACGCAGCCGCGTGCCCCCGCGGCGCCTGCCGGGCGGCCGGTGAACCCTAGAACCAAGGAGTGACCCCCGTGCCAGAGCTGAGGTCCCGCACTGTCACCCACGGCCGCAATATGGCGGGCGCCCGAGCCCTTATGCAGGCTTCGGGCGTAGCGCGCGAGGACTTCGGCAAGCCGATCGTCGCGGTGGCCAACAGCTTCACCGAGTTCGTGCCGGGGCACACCCACCTCCAGCCGGTCGGGCGGATCGTCAGCGCGGCGATCCACGCCGCGGGCGGCATCGCGCGCGAGTTCAACACCATCGCGGTCGACGACGGCATCGCCATGGGCCACGGCGGGATGCTCTACTCCCTCCCGTCCCGCGACCTGATCGCCGACTCCGTCGAATACATGACCGAGGCGCACTGCGCGGACGCGCTGATCTGCATCTCCAACTGCGACAAGATCACGCCCGGCATGCTGATGGCCGCGATGCGCCTCAACATCCCGACCGTCTTCGTCTCCGGCGGCCCGATGGAGTCCGGCCGCGCGACCCTCGTCGACGGCTCGGTCCGCAAGCTCGACCTGATCAGCGCGATCTCCGACGCGGTCGACGACAGCGTCTCGGACGAGGACATCGCCCGCATCGAGGACAACGCCTGCCCGACCTGCGGCTCCTGTTCCGGCATGTTCACCGCCAACTCGATGAACTGCCTGGCCGAGGCGATCGGTCTCGCTCTCCCGGGCAACGGCTCGGTGCTGGCCACGCACACCGCCCGCAAGGCGCTGTACGAGAACGCCGGCCGCACGGTCGTCGAGATCACCAAGCGGCACTACGAGCAGGACGACTCGACGGTGCTGCCGCGCTCCATCGCCACCCGTGCCGCCTTCGAGAACGCCATGGCCCTCGACATCGCCATGGGCGGCTCGACCAACACGATCCTGCACCTGCTCGCCGCCGCCCAGGAGGCGGAGCTGGCCTTCGACATGCAGGACATCGACGAGCTCTCCCGCAAGCTGCCCTGCCTGTCGAAGGTCGCGCCGAACGTCGCGCCCGGCGGTGTCTACTACATGGAGGACATCCACCGGGCCGGCGGCATCCCCGCCATCCTCGGCGAGCTCTACCGCGGCGGCCTGCTCAACGAGGACGTGCACACCGTGCACAGCCCCTCGCTCGCCGACTGGCTCAAGAGCTGGGACATCCGCGGCGGTTCGCCGTCCGCCGAGGCCGTCGAGCTGTTCCACGCCGCTCCCGGCTGCGTCCGCTCCGCGACCGCCTTCTCGCAGTCCGAGCGCTGGGACACCCTCGACACCGACGCCGAGGGCGGCTGCATCCGCGACGTCGAGCACGCCTACTCCACGGAGGGCGGCCTGGCCATCCTCTACGGCAACCTCGCCGAGGACGGCTGCGTCGTGAAGACCGCCGGCGTCGACGAGTCCATCTGGACCTTCGAGGGCCCGGCCGTCGTCTGTGAGTCGCAGGAGGCGGCCGTCGACAAGATCCTCAAGAAGGAGATCAAGGAGGGTGACGTCGTCGTCATCCGCTACGAGGGCCCCAAGGGCGGTCCCGGGATGCAGGAGATGCTCTACCCGACCTCCTTCCTCAAGGGCCGCGGACTGGGCAAGGCCTGCGCGCTGATCACCGACGGCCGGTTCTCCGGCGGCACGTCCGGCCTCTCCATCGGGCACGCCTCCCCGGAGGCCGCCGCGGGCGGCACCATCGCCCTGGTCGAGGACGGCGACGCGATCCGTATCGACATCCCGAACCGCTCCATGGAGCTCAAGATCTCCGACGAGGTGCTGGCCGCCCGCCGCGAGGCGCTCGGCGGCCGGTACGCCCCCGTCCAGCGCGAGCGCAAGGTCTCCCAGGCCCTGCGGGCGTATGCGGCGATGGCGACCAGCGCGGACAAGGGCGCGGTCCGCGACGTGACCCTGCTCGGCGGCTGACCGCTGCCGGCATCCCGTATCGGCGCTGTCACCGGCGCCGGCATCAGCGGGCGGCGACAGAAGCCGCAGGCGCTTCCGCCGAGACCGGGACCGCTCTGTCTCCGCACCCCGCGGATCCCCGTGGTGCCACCTCCTTCCGGTGGCACCACGGGGCGGCGCGATAATCGACGGCATGACCGATTCACTTCCCCAGCAGCGGCACGAGGGCGCGCCCCGCCCGGAACCCCTCCGATTCTTCGGCACCACCTGGGTCGACCGGGACGGCGGCTACACGCTCCGCCGGGCCGGAGTCACACTCGTCGCCCTCGCGGCGGCCGTGACCGGCGCGCTGCTGCTGCGCTTCGGCTACCAGGGCCTGGCCATCGCCGAGGTCGGCGGCGTCATCAGCGCGCTCGTCGTGGTGATGTTCGCGGCGTGCAGCGCGCTCGCCTTCCGCAGTACCTGGAAGGGGTTCACCAGGCGCCCCGAGCCGAACGCCGACCCGGCGGCCGCGCGGTCCTTGCAGAGCATTAAGACCATCGGCTTCATCGGCACGCTGCTGGCCTGGTTCATCCGCAGCCTGTCCGAAGCGCCCGGCGAGAAGCTGCGCCGCACGGAGTACGAACGCGAGAGCGAGCTGTACGAGCGGCGCCGCGCGGCCCGCACCGGCAACCCGGCGGCGAGGGCGGCGAAGAAGCGGTCGGGGAAGGCCGGCAAGCGCCGCTGACCCGCGCGGCCCGCGGCACCGCCTCGCCATCCGCGCCAACACCGTCTGAGCCGGCTCATGTCACATGCGCGGCAGCTGCTTCGTCCTGCTCCATGAGCCCCCGGACCGGCCGGGTGCCCAGAGGAGGAACCATGCCGAAGCAGCAACCGGGCGGAGCCGGGCACGGCGTCGTGGTCGTCGGCGCCGGATACGCGGGCATGATGGCCGCCCTGCGGCTGGCACCGCACCACCGGGTCACCCTCGTGGACCCGAGCGAACGCTTCACCGAGCGCATCCGGCTGCACGAACTGGCCGCCGGCCGCCCCGGAGCCGGTCACGCGCTGGCGGACTTCCTGAGCGGCACCAAAGTCGCCCACGTCGCGTCCCGCGCGGTGGCGATCGACACCGGGGGACGTTCGGTCCGTACGGACGACGGGCGCGAACTGCCGTACGACCGGCTCGTCTACGCACTCGGCAGCCGCACCGACACCCGTGGCGGAGCACTCGGCTCCGGCGACCGCGCGTACACCGCGGAGACGGCGGCCGAGCTGCGCAAGCGGCTGCTGGACGGGCCGGGCTCGCTGGCCGTCGTCGGCGGTGGCCTCACCGGCATCGAGCTGGCCGCCGAGCTGGCCGAGGGCCATCCGGGCTGGGAGGTCCGGCTGCTGACCGCCGATGAGCCCGGCGCCGGGCTCTCCGCGCGGGGCCGCGCCCAC
>DOWQ01000545.1 GCA_003519485.1 Streptomyces sp.
CCGCGGCGAGCGCGTCCTCGTCGCCCGTGTCGAGGAGGCCCTTGAGGACCACCCAGCGGTCCGACACGGCGCGGTCCACGGCGAGATAGACCCAGCCGAGACCGCCGTGCGCGAGGCAGCCCGTCACCTCGTACTGGCCGTGCACGATGTCGCCGGTCCGCAGCTTGGGCACGAAGGAGTACGGATGCCCGCACTCGGTGCAGAAGCCCTCGGTGCGGCCGGCCCGGCCGCCGCGGGCGCGGCCGACCCGGGCCCCGCAGTCGCCGCGGCTGCAGAACCGCTTCCGCTCCGGCACTTCTGGGTTCTCCAGGACCGCCGTGTGCGGTTCGAACCGTGGCACGTCCGGCACCGTCACCAGCCCGGCGCCCAGGCTGTTGCGGCCGGACGCGGTGGTGGCGGAACGGGAGGAGCGCACCGACACCTGCCGGGCCGTCGCACCGCCGGACAGCCGTCCCGACACCGAGCGGCGGGAGGGCGACGAGCGGGCGGAGGCCCGCGAGGAGGAGCGGCCGGAGCCGCGGGACGAGGAGCCCGAACCGCTGCGGCGTCCCGGCACTGCGACGCCCGTGGCCGGTGACCCGACTCTCCCGTCGGCGGACACGACCGGAGCCAGCCCGCAGGTGTCGCAGTACAGTTCGCCGCTGCCGAAGTCCTCGTACGACCCGGGACAGCCGGGGCGCTGGCAGTTCTTCATCCGTCCCCCCTCTGCTGGCCCGGTACCAGGGCCTCCGTCGCCGCCCGCTGGAAGCGCAGCACCGCCCGCTCGGCGGCCCGCAGGTCGCAGGGGGCGCTCCACAGCATCCGGCGGGCCGCGTCGTAGCGCTCCGACAGCAGCGGGTCCTCGGTCATGCCGTGCCGGGCGATCTTCGCCCTGTACGCGTCGAGGCGGCCCCGGAGTTCGGCCCGTACGGCCAGCGGCGCGGTCACGGCGGTCAGGGACTCGCGGGCTCGCAGCAACTCGTCCTCGGCGCGCTGTTCGAGGCTGTCCAGGAGTGGCGACAGCCGGTGCCACTGGGAGTGCCGGCGGTAGGACGTAGCGGTCGCCAGCTGTTCGTTGAGCGCGGTCGCCGGGCCGCTCACGGCGGGCACCTCGGACGCGGCGATCTTCGCGAGGACCTCGCCACGCGCCTGCCGGGCCTCGGTGAGCGTACGGTCCGCGCGGGACAGTGTGTCGCGTAGCTGGAGCAGCCGGCGTTCCGCGTCCTGCCGGACGTCGAGCACGGCTTCGATCTCGCGCCGGATCTCCTCCAGGGCGCGGGCCTCCCGGTCGTAACGAGCGGTGTCGGGGCGGCCGCCGCCGGGTGCCGAACTGCCGGTGCCGGGCGTCCAGTGGGCGAGCGGGTCGCGGAGCACGGCGGCGCGCAGGTCGGTCAGCTCCTCGGTGATCCGCTCCAGGTCGTCGCCGGCCGGGTGCTCGCCGGGGCGTACGCCGACGGAGTGCGCGAGGGAGCGAGTGCGCCGGAGCTCGGCGGCGAGCATGTCGATACGGGCGGGCAGCGCCGACCACACGGCGTCGGCGGCGGTGATCACATCCAGCGCGTGGGCGTAGCCGCCGTTCATCCGGTCCAGGAGCTGCTGGAGGGACAGCGGCTCCATCGGCCGGGCGATGGAGCCGGTTTCCGCGCGGGCGCTGTCGGAGGCGTCGGCGCCGTCGCAGCCGGTGTCGGAGCCGTTGGAGTCGGCCGAGTCGGAGGAGTCGTCGGGGTCCTCCAGGGCGTCGGAGTTCTCCGGGGCGTCGAGGCATTCCGGGACGTCGGCCAGGGGCAGGGTGACGCTCGCGCCGCGGAGTAGTTCGGTCAGCTCGGCCAGGTCCTCGGGGCGGGGCAGGCGCCGCAGGTCGAGCAGCTCGCGGGCCCTGGACAGGGCCGCGGTGTAGGCGTCGAAGTACGCCCACAGCCGGGTGATGACCTGCTCGGCCGCCGCCCAGCGGCTCTTGGTGACCCCGGTGAGCTCGGCGCCCTCCAGCAGCCTGCGGCCGGCGTGGTCCTGGAGGGCGAGCAACGAAATCTCGACGGCCTCCTGCTCGGCCTCGAGCCGCGCCAGAGCGCGGTCCGCCTCCTCCCGGTCCATGACCGGGCCGTGGGATCTCCCCGCGGAGCTGGGGTGGGTTCCCGGGACCCCCATCGAACACCCTCCTGTACTCGCGGCGGCCCGCGGGCGCGGCGCCGTCGTCAGCTCTTGTACTTGGGCGCGGGCGGGCCGTCGATGTCCTTGAGATCGGCGGCGAGCCACTTCTCGTAAGCCTTCATCCAGGGGCTGTCGGCGCCGCCCTTGCGGTAGTCCTCCAGTACTTGGTTGACCCGGCGTACCAGGTCCTCGTCCTCCAGGTTCATCGCCACGCCGTACGGCTCCTCGGTGAACGGTTCTCCGACCAGCTCGACCGAGGGGTCCTGCGCGGCCTGTCCCGCGGCGAGCGCGTTGTCGGTGACGACTGCGTCGACCTCGCCGAGCTGGAGGCGTACCAGGCAGTCGAGTTGGTTCGGCACCGTGACGACCTTCGCGCCGTGCGACTGGCGGGTCAGCTCCGTCTCGCCGGTCGAGCCCGCCGCCGTGCAGACCGTACGGCCGCGCAGGGTCTCGTCGAACGCGTCGACCGGAGAGTCCTTGGGAGCGAGCACCTGCTGCCCGGCCTCGAAGTAGGCGGTGGAGAACGCCACTTCCCGGATCCGTGAACAATTGACGGTCATGGTCCGGGCGATGATGTCCACATCGCCGCTCCGCAGCGCCGGTATCCGCTGGTTGGTGGGGATGGCCCGGTAAATGACCCGGTCCGGATCTCCGAGAATGTCCTCCGCGATGGCCCGCACCAGATCGATGTCGAAGCCGGTCAGCCTGCCGGTCGCGGGGTCGCGGTAACCCCAGCGGAAGCTGTTCTGGTCGACACCGGCGATCAGCTTGCCGCGCTTCTTGATCCGGTCGACGGCGGGACCGGAGGCCCCGGAGGGCCGCAGGCTCGCCTCCGGGTCGCGGCAGCTCTCATCGGCCGCCTGCAGGGCGTGCGGGGCCCCCGGCGTCCGCGAGACGGTGTCCGGTGCCCACGCGTGGTCGGCCTCGTACTGGACGAGCGGGAGCACCGTGGCGGCCAGCGCGCACGCCACCGTCATCCCGGCCACGCCACCCCAGCCGCGCAGTCTTCTCAGCATGACCGATTCCCGCCTCCTCTCACCGGTATTCCGACAGCCTGCGTCCGATGCCCAGCACCGCGGCAACCGCGGCCAGCAGCGCCAGGATGACGGCGCCGGCCGGCAGGCCGGTGAGCGCACTCCGCCCGCCGTCCGCCGCTTGCGTGAACTCCTGTTGCTCGTGCGCCAGGGCCTCGTCCAGCCGGGCGTCCACCCGGTCGAACGACTCACCCGTGGTCCTGCCGTCCCCCATCACCTTGCTCAGCGCGCTGTCGTACTCCCCGGCCTCGTCCTCCTCGCGCGCCTCGCCGTGGCGATCCTGCCAGGTGCGGATCGATTCCACCGCCTCGCGCACCGGATCGCGCCCCGCCGGGTCGTCCGCCAGTGCCTCGGCACGGCCGAGCAGACCGGCCGGGGATCCCTCGCCCCCGGCCCTGCCCACCAGCTTGCGCATACCGGAGCGGTAGGCCGTCTCGTAGAAGTCCTCGCCGTCCTCGGTGACGACGGCGCCGCGCGCGACCAGGGTCAGGCTCTCGTCGCCGCGGGCCTGGAGCGAATGGATCCGCGCCTCGTTCAGCACGTGGAGCGACGCGGCGCCCTGGTCCCGTGATTCGTCGAGCCCGGACCGGGCGAGACCGTGGCCGGCGGCCAGCCACAACAGCACCACGAGGGAGGATGCGGTGGCGACCAGCAGGCCGTGGTTGAACACGCGGTTCGTTCGCCGGTAGTCGCGGCGCTGCGCCCAGCCCAGCGCCGCCAGCGCGGTGACGCCCAGGGCGAGCGCGGGCCACGGCCAGGACCGGGAGTCCTCGAAGTCCGCGCCGAGCCGGCCCGTCTCGGCCTCGTACAGGGCGCGGGCGGCGGGCAGCAGCTCCGTGCGCATCTGCTGGTTGGCGTACCGCAGGTAGGCGCCGCCGAGCGGCAGCCCTTGCCGGTTGTTGGCCCGGGCCTGCTCGATCAGACCGGTGTAGCGCGGCAGTTGCGCGTTCAGCTCGGACGTCCGGCGGCGGGCCGACTCGGAGCCCTCGGTGTTTGCGGCGGCCTTGACCAGCAGCTCGGACGCCGTGCTGATGTCGCGCTCGTACCGCTCGCGGATGTCGGCCGGCCACTGGCCGCCGGACAGGAAGCCGTCGGCGGCCGTGGTGTCCGCGTCCGCCAGGGAGCGGTAGATGCTGGCCGCGTCGGCACTCAGCGGCTGGCTGTGGTTGACCACGTCGTCCGCTGCGGTGGCCCGCTCCGACACCTGCCAGGCGGTGACCGCGCCGAACGCGAGCACCAGCGCCGCCAGGGCGGCTCCGATCACGCGCAGCCGGCCCGGCTCGGTCGTGGTTTCGGCCCGCAGCCGGTCCAGGCCCTCGGCCCAGGCGGTGCGCCGGGCGGGCGGCGGACCGGCCGCTGGAC
>DOWQ01000632.1:0-3459 GCA_003519485.1 Streptomyces sp.
CCGGGGTCGGGACGACGGCGGTCCCCGCGGGGGGACGCGGCGGCCGGGCGGGCCCGGTCCGCGTCCCGGACGACCGAGGGTCCGGGAGCCGCTCCGGAGTTCCCTGTCGCCGTCCTCGCGTGCCGGTTCGTACACCTGCCGCGGTGGCCGCCGTACGCGCTGCCCGCGGCCGTCCGCCGGGTCCTCACCGGCATCCATCACGGTGCCCGAGCCGTGTTAAGCCCGTACTGCCGCGGCATGACACCTGCGTACCGTTTAGGAAGCGGCGGAGGCAGCGGAGGCAGCACCGCCGGCACCGGAGGAACGGGACGCGCGTCAACACGGCCGTTCCCGGAAGCGAACCCGCTCCCGATCCCGCCCCTCGGCGCCCTACTTCGCGCTCTTCGCCAGATACGCGAGCAGGTCCTGCCGGCTGACCACACCCGTCGGCTTGCCCTCGACCAGAACGATCGCCGCGGCAGCGCCCTCCAGAACGGCCATCAGGTCCGACACCGGCTCGCCCGAGCCGACCTGCGGCAGCGGCGCGCTCATGTGCTTCTCCAGCGAGTCCTCCAGCGCGGCCCGCTTGGTGAACAGCGCGTCCAGCAGCTCCCGCTCGACGACGGAGCCGATGACCTCCGCGGCCATCACATCCGGGTGGCCGGCGCCCCGCTTCACGATCGGCATCTGCGAGACGCCGTACTCGCGCAGCACGTCGATGGCCTCGCCCACCGTCTCCTCCGGGTGCATGTGGACCAGCGAGGGCAGCAGGCCGCCCTCCTTGTACCGGAGCACGTCGGCGACGCGGACCGCCGGGCCGCCCTCCTCCAGGAAGCCGTAGTCCGCCATCCACTCGTCGTTGAAGATCTTGCTCAGATAGCCGCGGCCGCTGTCCGGGAGCAGGACCACCACCACGTCGTCCGGGCCTAGCCCCTTGGCGACCTCCAGCGCGCCGACCACCGCCATCCCGCAGGAGCCGCCGACCAGCAGTCCCTCCTCCTTGGCGAGCCGCCGCGTCATCCGGAACGAGTCCTTGTCGGACACCGCGACGATCCCGTCGGCCACCTCGCGGTCGTACGCGTCCGGCCAGAAGTCCTCGCCGACGCCCTCGACCAGGTACGGCCGGCCGGAGCCGCCCGAGTAGACCGAGCCCTCCGGGTCCGCGCCGATCACCTTGACCCTGCCGTCCGAGACCTCCTTGAGGTAGCGGCCGGTGCCGCTGATCGTGCCGCCGGTGCCGACGCCCGTGACGAAGTGGGTGATCTTCCCCTCCGTCTGCTCCCACAGCTCCGGGCCGGTCGAGTAGTAGTGCGACAGCGCGTTGTGCGGGTTGCTGTACTGGTCCGGCTTCCAGGCGTTCGGCGTCTCGCGGACGAGCCGGTCGGAGACGTTGTAGTACGAATCGGGGTGCCCGGGGTCGACCGCGGTCGGGCAGACCACGACCTCGGCGCCGTACGCCCGCAGCACGTTGATCTTGTCGGTGGAGACCTTGTCAGGGCAGACGAAGACGCACTTGTAGCCCTTCTGCTGGGCGACGATGGCCAGGCCCACACCCGTGTTGCCGGAGGTCGGTTCGACGATCGTGCCGCCAGGGCTGAGCTCGCCCGACTCCTCGGCGGCTTCGATCATCCGCAGGGCGATGCGGTCCTTCACCGAGCCGCCCGGGTTGAAGTACTCGACCTTGGCCAGGACCGTCGCCTGCAGGCCCTCGGTCACGTTGTTGAGCCGCAGCAGCGGGGTGTTGCCGACAAGCTCGATCATCGAATCGTGATACTGCACGACGTCTCCAGGTTCGGCGGGGTCTCCGCAGTCGGGGGCAGTCGCTGTTCAGGTTGCCCGTCCCATCAGCCTATTGCGCGCTGCCACGCTGCCTTGCCGCCTTGACTGCGGCTCCCGGCTCCCGGCTCCCGGCTCCCGGTGTGCGGCTCCCGGCTCGCGTGCTCTCGGTTCGCCGTGCGTCGTGCGCCATGAGCGTCCCGTCGTTCCGCGCGCCGCCCTGCCCGCCCGCCCGTACGGGTGCGTTGCGCGAGGGCTCCCACGGGGCACGTAACCAGTGGGCACGCATTCCGGGGCCCGACCGGCACGCGACCAGTACGCGTCCCGCACCCCCGGCACGCGTGCCGCCACGTCCGGCCGGCCTCTAGGCCGGTCGCATACGGTCGGGCCCTGCGGCCAGGCCGTGCGGCCCGTGCCACGCGGTCGGGCCGTACGGGCCCGGCCGTCGGCCCGGTGGCACGGAAGTGCAGCGCGACGGAGCGGGAGGTGGGCCGGACAGATGTCGATGTCCAGGGCTAGGGTGGCGCGGCGCATCGCAGCCGCGGCGGCGTACGGGGGTGGCGGAATCGGCCTCCTCGGCGGCGCGACGGTGGGCCTGCTGCTCGCCGAGGTACGACTCGCACGGCGGACGGTGGGCAGTTCGGACGACCCACCGCCCCGCGCGGACGCCTGTTACGGCGCGCCGTTCACCTTGCGGTCCGGCCGCCGCCCGCTGCGGCTCGGCTTCCTGGGTGACTCCACGGCCGCCGGGCAGGGCGTCTTCCGGTCACGGCAGACCCCGGGCGCGCTCCTCGCCTCCGGTCTCGCCGCCATCGCCGAGCGGCCGGTTGAATTGCGCAATGTGGCACTCGCGGGCGCCCGGTCGGACGACCTGGAGCGGCAGGTGTCGCTCCTCCTGTCGGACCGGCATCAGGTTCCGGACGTCTGCGTGATCATCATCGGCGCGAACGACGTCACGCACCGGATGCCGCCCGCCCTGTCCGTACGGCTGCTCGCCGACGCGGTACGGAAGCTGCGCGACGCCAACTGCGAGGTCGTCGTCGGCACGTGCCCGGACCTGGGCACCATCGAGCCCGTCTACCAGCCGCTGCGGTGGGTCGCCCGCCGGCTGAGCCGTCAGCTCGCCGCCGCCCAGACGATCGGCGTGGTCGAACAGGGTGGCCGTACGGTCTCACTCGGCGCGCTGCTCGGCCCCGAGTTCGAGGCGAACCCGCGGGAGCTCTTCGGACCGGACAGCTACCACCCCTCCGCCGAGGGCTACGCGACGGCCGCGATGGCGGTGCTGCCGACCCTGTGCGCCGCGCTGAACCTCTGGCCGGAGGAGCGGCTCGACGTGTCGCGGCGGGAGGGCATCCTGCCGGTCGCGGAGGCTGCGGCGCAGGCTGCTTCGGAGGGCGGCACGGAGGTCGCGGCGGCGCCGGCCGGGCAGCGCGGGCCCTGGGCCCTGCTCAAGCGGCGGCGCCGGCGGCGGCTGCCGGAGGAGGCCGTGGCCGCGGCCGGGGCCGAGATCACCGAAGCGGGGACGGGGGAGCCGGCGGCTGAGGCCAAGGGGGCGGTGCGCTGATCCGGGGGCTTCTCGCGTCGCCCCGGGGGCCTGGGTTGTTCCGTCGGGCCTGGGTTGTTCCGTCGGGCCGGGGCTGGATCTGGGCCCCCGCCCCGGTGCCGGATCCCGGTCCCGGTTCCGGTCCCGGTCCCGGTCCCGGT
>DOWQ01000632.1:3501-4811 GCA_003519485.1 Streptomyces sp.
CGGAATTGTTCCGGACCCCCCCTTCCTGCGGCCCCGACCCCTCCCGTCCGCTGTCCGGCTGCCGAGCGGTTTGCCCTGCCTCCGTCGCACGGTCGGCCGGTTGTCGTGCCCGGGCTACCGGCGCGCGTCTTCCGCGGGCTCGGTCGGCGATCGGCCGGTTCTCCACCTGGATGAAGAAGGTGAGCAAGCGCTTAGAAAAGAGGCCCGTGTCACACGCTGCAAACCGTGACCCAGGCCATACGTGAGGGTAACTTCCCAGTCAGCCCTGCCTTCTCGCCCTCATGGAGACCGTGATGCCCGAAGCTGTGATCGTCTCTGCCACCCGCTCCCCGATCGGGCGGGCCTTCAAGGGTTCGCTCAAGGATGTGCGCCCCGACGATCTGACCGTCGAAATCGTCCAGGCCGCACTCGCCAAGGTCCCCGAGCTCGATCCGCGGGACATCGACGACCTGATGCTCGGCTGTGGTCTCCCCGGGGGCGAGCAGGGGCACAACCTCGGCCGGATCATCGCCGTGCAGATGGGCATGGACCACCTGCCGGGGTGCACGATCACCCGTTACTGCTCGTCGTCCCTGCAGACCTCCCGGATGGCGATGCACGCCATCAAGGCCGGCGAGGGCGACGTCTTCATCTCCGCCGGCGTCGAGACCGTGTCGCGGCAGGTCAACGGATCCTCGGACGGCATGCCCGGGACCCAGAACCCGCTGTTCGGTGACGCGCAGGCGCGTACCGCCGCGCGCGCCGCCCAGGAGGGGACCGACTGGCACGACCCGCGCGAGGACGGGCTCGTTCCGGACGCGTACATCGCGATGGGGCAGACCGCCGAGAACCTGGCCCGGCTGAAGGGCGTCACTCGCCAGCAGATGGACGAGTTCGGCGTACGGTCGCAGAACCTCGCCGAGGAAGCCATCAAGAACGGCTTCTGGGCCCGGGAGATCACCCCGGTCACCACGCCGGACGGAACCGTCGTGAGCAAGGACGACGGCCCGCGCGCGGGGGTGACGTTGGAGGGCGTTCAGGGGCTCAAGCCGGTCTTCCGGCCCGACGGACTGGTGACAGCGGCCAACTGCTGCCCGCTCAACGACGGCGCCGCCGCCCTGGTGATCATGTCCGACACNNGCCGCCGCCCTGGTGATCATGTCGGACACCAAGGCGCGGGAGCTGGGGCTCACGCCGCTGGCGCGCATCGTGTCGACGGGCGTGTCCGCGCTGTCCCCGGAGATCATGGGCTACGGACCGGTCGAGGCGAGCAAGCAGGCGCTGCGCCGGGCGGGGCTCTCGGTCGGGGACATCGACCTGGTCGAGATCAA
>DOWQ01000761.1 GCA_003519485.1 Streptomyces sp.
GCGCGGAGCCCGGGGCGCCCCCGGCCGCCGCCGGTTCGCCCGCCCCCAGCAGCTTCTTCTCCACCGTCGCGGTCGACGCCGCCGCCACCGTGGGCGCGCCCGCCGTCGGGGACAACCGGAACCACGGCGACCTGTGGCCGAACTGCTGGGCAGACGACGACCAGGTGTACACGGCCTACGGCGACGGCGTCGGCTTCAGCGAGCCGTACAGCGACATCGGCGTAGCGAAGATCTCCGGGATGCCCGGCAACCTCTCCGGCACCCAGCTCGCCACGAGCGTCAGCCAGGTCTGGACGGCCGATCACAACCGGAAGCCGACCGGCATGGCCTGCGTCGACGGCGCGCTCTACCTCGCGGTGCAGGACCTGTCGCACGACTTCAACGACGCTCCCGCCGCGACCGTCGCCAAGTCCATCGACAAGGGCCGTACCTGGATGTGGGACACCACCGGGGAGATGTTCGGCGGCGGCATCTTCACCACCGTGATGTTCCTCGACTACGGCAAGGACTACGCCGACGCGCCGGACGACTACGTCTACGCGTACGGCCTGGACCACAACTGGCGCGACTCCTTCAACGACCGCGTCCCCGACCCCGTCGACCTCTTCCTCGCCCGGGTGCCCAAGGGCTCCGTCATGGACCGCGACACCTGGCAGTTCGCGGCCGGCCTCGACGCCTCGGGCAAGCCGCTCTGGTCCTCGGACATCAGCCGGAAGCAGGCCGTCCTCCACGACGACCGGCACATCTACCAGGACGTCTTCACCGACGGCCGGGTGGAGAACACCACCGTCCTCGGCCAGGGCGGCATCGTCTACAACAAGCCGCTCAACCGCTACATCTACACCTCGTGGACCGAGTACACCTACGAGTTCTACGAGGCGCCGAACCCCTGGGGCCCCTGGAAGCGCTTCGACTCCAAGGACTTCGGCGGCTATCCGTGGACGCACACCAAGCACGGCGGCTACGCCACCACTGTCCCGTCGAAGTACATCAGTGCCGACGGCCGCTCCATGTGGCTGCAGTCCAACGTCTGCCCCTGCGGCGGCGGCTACCCGTACGGCGACCACTGGGCGTACACCTTCTCGCTCCGCAAGCTGCGCCTCGAGCCGCACCAGGACACCACCCCGGGCAACACCGCCGACGCGGGCCGCAATCTGGCGCGCGAGTCCGGGACCGTGCCGGTCGAGCGGGCCGCGCACTTCGGCACGTCCTCGTACTACAGCGACGGCGTCCGGAGCCACAGCGAGGACGACTGGAACGACGAGCGCAAGACGGCGAGCTGGTGGGGCTACACCTGGCCGCGCGAGTACCGGATGGACAAGGTGGTTTACACGACCGGCAAGATGTTCGACGACGGCGGCTGGTTCGCCGGTGACCTGCGGGTGCAGGTGCGGCGCGACCACCAGTGGGTGGACGTCACCGGCCGGAGCGTCAGCCCCGGCTATCCGTACGACCGTACGGCCGGCGCCAACCGCACGTACACCTTCACGTTCGACCCGACCGGCGGCGACGGCGTCCGCGTCATCGGCACGCCCGGCGGTACCAGGACCTTCACCTCCATCGCGGAGCTCGAGGTCTACTACGGCGGCCAGGGTTGACCTTTACGCAACGTCAACTTCTACCGTTCTGGTCACCGGGCGAGAGCCGCCCGGTGACCAGCAAGGTGATCGGCACGGCGGTCGGCCCGGTGAGGGGCGACCGAGCCGAGGAGGCGCGCGATGGAGTGGTCGATCCAGGACATCGCGCGCCGCGCGGGGACCACGAGCCGGACTCTGCGCTACTACGACGCGATCGGGCTCCTCGAGCCCAGCCGGATCGGCAGCAACGGCTACCGCTACTACGACCAGGCCGCGCTCGTGCGGCTCCAGCGGATCCTGCTGCTGCGCGAGCTGGGCCTCGGCCTGCCGGCCATCGCCGAGGCGCTGGCCGGGCAGCGGGACACGGCCGCGGCGCTCCGCACGCATCTGGAGCTGCTGGAGCAGGAGCGCCGGCGGCTGGCGCGGCAGATCGAGTCGGTGCGGACCACCTTGCGCAGGACGGAGGAGGGCGGACAGCTCATGGCCGAAGAAGTGTTCGACGGATTCGACCACACCCGGTACCGGGACGAGGCGACCGAGCGCTGGGGCGCTGCGGCGTACGAGAAGGGCGACCGCTGGTGGCGCTCGCTCAGCGAGGAGGAGCGCGCGGAGTTCCAGCAGCGACAACTGGACATCGGCGCCGCCTACGGGGCCGCGCACCTCGCCGGGGAGCCCCCGGACGGCGACGAGGCACAGGCGATCACCCAGCGGCACTACGCATGGCTGTCGGTGGCCGGACCGAGCCCGTCCAAGGGCTACTTCACCGGACTCGGTGAGATGTACGTCGCCGACCCGCGGTTCACGGCGAACTACGACCGGCACGGCGCCGGCACCGCGGAATTCGTCCGCGACGCGATGCGCGCCTACGCGGAGCGGCACCTCGGCGACTGAGGGGTGACAGGGGCGGCGGGGCCGGGAGTGGACAAGGCCGGTGGCCGGGTGGGTGACGCCGCCGGCCGCCGTCAGAAGCCGCCGCCGAAGTCCCCGCCCCCGAAGCCGCCGCCCCCGTCGAACCCGCCGCCGAAGTCGCCGGGGTCGAAGTCGGAGCCGGTGGACTCGCCGCCCTCGGCGCCGCCCTCGCCGCCCATGCCGTAACCGCCCATGCCGTAGCCGTACGGAGTGAACATCATGCTGCCGAGCATCGTGCCCATCAGCATCCCGGGCAGCAGCCCGACGCCGAAGTAGCCGCCCGCCCAGGGTCCGTAGAGCGGCCCGGCCTCCCAGTACGGCCGGCGCCCGGACGGGGTGTCCACGGTGCGGCTCATCGGCTCCTCGCCGTCGGCCAGCCGGGCCGCGTCCGCCGCGCAGACCGGGACCGTGCGTTCCGTGCCGCCGTCGGGCGCCCACTGCGCGTCCTGCGTGGATGGGCCGTGCCGGGGGTCGAAGAAGCAGGGCGGTCGCCGCTCGGGCAGCGGCTCCCCCTCGCGCCGCGCCTCCAGGGTGGTCAGCGAGAACCGGCCGTCCTCCAGCGCCTCGGTGACGTGCCGTACGTCCTCCGGGCGGTGGGCGCGGGCCATCGCGGCCTTCGCCTTCTCGTAGGCGTCCAGCGCGTGGGCGTAGTCCCGGCGCATCGCGTCGTCGGTGCCGGGGGCGTTCGGCTGGAAGTCGATCTGGTCGAGCTTCTCCCCGTACGCGGTGATGTCCTCGTCCACCACCGGCCGCAGCGTCTCCAGCTCGGCCTCCTGGCGTTCGGCCAGGCGGCGCTTCCTGCGCCGGGAGGACATGAGCGCGGCGGCGGTGCCGGCCAGCACGAGCGCGCCCAGCGTGACGAGGGTGAACACGCCGCCCGCGCCGGGCCCCGGACCGCCGTTCCAGGAGCCGGGTGCGTCCCCGCCGGCCTGCCGCGCCGCCTGGTCGACGAAGTCGTTCAGCAGGGCCGCCGCGTCGTCGCCGTGCGCCCGCTCGACCGAACCGGTCAGATTGGCGACGGCCTGCCGGGGCATCACGGAGCCGTCGGCGCCCGCGTCGAAGCCGTCACCGAGCACGACCGCGTAGACCCCGGCCGTGCCGACCTGGGTCCGCAGGTCACGCAGCAGCGTCGACGGCTGGAACTCGCCGTCCTCCGGCAGCACGGCGACGAACACCGGCTTGTCCGCTTCCTCGATCTTGTCGGTCAGGGACCGCGCCTCGGCGTCGGAGAGCAGATCGGAGGCGCGGGGATCCACGTAGACCGGTCCGTCCTGCAGCGCGTCGGCCGCGTCCCCGAGGCCGTCGGCCGCGCGGGCGCCCGGGACGAGGCCGCCCAGCGCCAGCAGCAGTGCGGCTACGAGGGCGAGCACCGGTCCGAGCACGGCATTGCGCGATGTGCTCCTCATACCTACGAAGCTACCGCTAAATGGGAAGAAATGACCGGTTCACCCGTCCGGCGCCCGGGAGTCGCCGCGCGCTCCGCTGTCGCCCAGCCTGGTGAGGGGTGCGGTGTCGTTCCGTCGCCGGACCGGAACCGGGCAGGAGAGACAGGTGGGGCAGCGAGGGCCGCTGTGCGGCAGCGGTGGCGTCGGCGACGGGGCGGGCTCGGTGCTGGGCCGGTCGGCCTGCTGGCTGCCGTACCTGCTGATCGCCGCCGGCCTGGCGTTCGGCCTGCTGACCCCGCCCCGGCTGGCCGGCTCGCCCTTCTTCTCGGCCGCGCCGCTGGTCACCGCGGCCCTCTACTCCACCCGGGCCACCGCCGTCGCGGGCGCGGCCTCGGTCCTCGCGATGCTGGGGCTCTCCGTCCAGCACGGCACGCTGCAGTACCTGCAGTCCGTGCTGGACCTGCTCACGGTGTTCACGGTGGCCGTGCTGGCCATCCTCATCAACCGGGTCGTACGCCGCGGTGACCGGGAGCTGGCGTCCGCGCGGGACATCGCGGAGGTCGCCCAGCGGGCCGTCCTGCCGACGCCCGCAGGCCGGGTCGGCGGCCTGCGCATCGCCGCCCGCTACGAGGCGGCGCAGGCGGACGCCGGGATCGGCGGCGACCTGTACGCGGTGCAGGACACCGCGTACGGCGTACGGCTCATCGTCGGCGACGTGCGCGGCAAGGGCCTCGGCGCGGTCGAGGCCGTCTCCATCGTGATCGGAGCCTTCCGGGAGGCCGCCGAGCAGGAGCCGGACCTCGCGCGGCTCGCCGCCCGGCTGGAGGGCGCGCTGCGGCGCGAGGGGGGCCGCCGGGAGGGGCTCGACCAGTTCGAGGGCTTCACCACGGCCGTGCTCGCCGAGATCCCCGACACACCGGCCGGCGTGCTGCGGCTGCTGAACCGCGGCCACCCCGCGCCGCTCCTGCTGCTCGGTGACGGATCCGTACGGAGCGCGGAGCCGTTGCTTCCCGCCCTGCCGCTCGGCATGGAGGAGCTGGGCGTCTGGCAGGACCGGGTGGACGAGCTGCCGTTCCCGGCCGGCACCACGCTGCTGCTCTTCACGGACGGCGTGACGGAGGCCCGGGACGCCGACGGCGTCTACTACGACCCGGAGGAGCGGCTGCGGGGCCGGCGCTTCCCGGATCCCGATCGGCTCCTGGACGCGCTGCTGCGGGACATCGCCCTGCACACCGGGGGCGGGGCGGCCGACGACATGGCGCTGCTCGCGATCGAGGCCCGACAGTCACTGTCCGTGAGGATCCGGAATCACTCCGCATAACGACTGGCACACGATCGGCCGTGAGAGGTTTTCGGCTCGGCGGTCAACTCGCCCTACTGTAGCCATCGATGTCCCGGTTGATCCCCGTCGAAGTTGGTAAACGATCACCTGGAACGACTTGGAATGCAGGGCTCCCGTCTATTAACGTTCGATAACGCAGCGCGGTCGTCCCAGTCGTCGCAAGAGACGGCACCGCGCGGCCGTCGCCGAATCCCGCACGTACGACCACAGCACCATCTGCACCAAGGGAACCGGGGAACCATCTTTTTTGGGGTGAATCGGCCCCCTCCGCCAGGAGGGAACCGTAGGAGACCTTCCTGCTCCGAACCCGTCAGCTAACCCGGTAGGCGAGAAGGAAGGAAAGGAGAGCGCCTCCGTGGCGTCCAGCAGCCCTGCCCCCGAGACCTGGTTCGGTTCAGCCACCTCGGGACCCCCGCTCGACGAGGAGTACCGGGGCGAGTGGAACCCCACCGCCGAATCCGTCGCCTCGGTCCGCGGCAAGCACCGGGTCGCCAAGCAGCGCGGCGGTGGCATGGCCCGCAGCAGCGCCGTCCTCGGAGTCGGCGTCATCGCGGCGGTTGGCGCCGGGGGAATGGCCACCGCCAAGGACCGGCCGCCGGCCCCGATCTCCCTGCCGGACCTCTCCCCGGTCACCGACCAGCTCCCGGACGCCTCCTCGCTGCCCGGCATCGGCTCCCTGATGTCCGACGGCTCCGATGCCTCCGGCGACACCGTCGTCGCGAGCGCCCCGCTCTCACAGGCCGGGCTCACCACCGAGGAGATCTCCCGGGGCGCGAACGCCGGCGAGGCCCTGCGGGCCCGCATCATGCGCCAGGCCGAGAAGCAGCAGGGCGCCGCCGAGCAGGCGGAGCGCCAGGCCGCCGAGCAGGCCGCCCGGGAGAAGGCCGCCGAGGCCGCCGCCGAGAAGAAGGCGAAGGCAGCGGCCGACAAGAAGGAGGCAGCCGAGGAGGCGAAGCGCAAGGCAGCGGCGGCGGCCGAGGCCGAGCGGCTCGCCGAGCTGGCCGCCAGTTACGCGGTGCCGCTCTCCTCGTACACCCTCACCTCCACGTTCGGCGAGTCCGGCTCCATGTGGTCCAGCAACCACACCGGTCAGGACTTCGCGGCCCCGACCGGCACCCCGGTCAAGGCGGTGCACAGCGGCACCATCACCGAGGCCGGCTGGGCCGGCTCGTACGGCTACCGCATAATCCTCACCCTCGACGACGGCACCGAGGTCTGGTACTGCCACCTGTCCTCGATGACCCAGACCTCCGGTGAGGTGACCACGGGCGAGACCATCGGCCGCGTCGGCGCCACCGGCAATGTCACCGGAGCGCACCTCCACCTCGAGGTACGGCCCGGCGGTGGCGACCCGATCGACCCGGCGTCCTGGCTCCGCGAGCACGGCAAGAACATCTGACCCACGCGTAGCGAAGCGGGGGGCGCCGGGTGCGCCCCCCGCTTCTCTATGCCCGGACGCCCTGACACCGCCGCGGGCTCGCCAACCGCCGGCTCCGCCGGCTCCGTCAGCTCCGTCCGCCGTCCTCGCCGGTCCGCCGAAATGCGTGAAGCCTGCTGCTACGGGAACCTGCAAGCACGGTGAGCGCCGGGCGACGGCCCGCGGACGGATGCGGACGGAGGGTGCGGGCATGGCGAGCGACGACCCGATGGACGCCGAGGCCGGGACGGGCACGGTCACCACGTCCGTACCGGCCCGGCTCGACCGCCTTCCCTGGTCACGGTGGCACTGGACCATCGTGATCGGCCTCGGCACCGTATGGATCCTCGACGGTCTGGAAGTCACGATCGTCGGCAACATCGCCGGCCGGCTGTCCGAGGAGGGCAGCGGCCTGCCGATCTCCTCCGCCCAGGTCACCGGCATCGCGGCGGCGCTGTACGTCGCCGGGGCCTGCTCGGGAGCGCTCTTCTTCGGCTGGCTCACCGACCGCTTCGGCCGGAAGAAGCTCTTCCTGATCACCCTGGCCGTCTATCTGGCGGCCACCGCCATGACCGGGCTGTCCTTCTCCAGCTGGTGGTTCTTCACCTTCCGCTTCCTCACCGGCTTCGGCATCGGCGGCGAGTACGCGGCCATCAACTCCGCGATCGACGAGCTGATCCCCTCGTACTACCGGGGCCGGGTCGACCTCATCATCAACGGCAGCTTCTGGCTGGGCGCGGTCGGCGGCTCACTGCTGTCCATCGTCATGCTGGACACTGACATCTTCCCGATCGACGTCGGCTGGCGGCTGACCTTCGCCTTCGGCGTCGTCTTCGGGCTGGTGATCCTCCTCGTCCGGCGGAACGTCCCGGAGAGTCCGCGCTGGCTGTTCATCCACGGCCGCGGCGAGGAGGCGGAACGGCTGGTCCGGCAGGCCGAGGAGAGCATCGTCGCGGAGACGGGCAAGGCGCTGCCGCCGCCGGCGGGTGAGCTGACCATCCACCAGCGCAAGAGCGTCGGCTTCGGGCTCATCGCCCGCACCGTCTTCTCCCGCTACCGCAAACGGGCGGTACTCGGCCTCTCCCTCTTCATCGGCCAGGCGTTCCTCTACAACGCCATCACCTTCGGCTTCGGTGCGATCCTCACGAAGTTCTTCGACATCGGCACCGGCTCGACCGGCTACTTCTTCGCCGCCATCGCCGTCGGCAACTTCCTCGGCCCGCTGCTGCTCGGCAAGCTGTTCGACACGGTGGGGCGCCGGATCATGATCTCGAGCACCTACATCCTCTCCGGCCTGCTGCTGTTCGCCACCGCCTGGCTCTTCTCCGGCGGCCACCTGACGGCCAGGACGCTGACGGCCTGCTGGGCGGTCGTCCTCTTCTTCGCCTCCGCCGGCGCCAGCTCGGCGTACCTGACGGTGAGCGAGGTCTTCCCGATGGAGACCCGCGTCATGGCGATCGCCTTCTTCTACGCCATCGGCACCGCCGCGGGCGGCATCAGCGGTCCGTTGATCTTCGCCAAGCTGACCGAGTCGGGCGTCGTCGGCGACACGGTTCTCGCGTTCCAAATCGGCGCCTCGCTCATGACCCTGGCGGGCCTGGTCGCGGCGGCGCTGGCCGTCAAGGCGGAGCGGCGCTCGCTGGAGGACATCGCCGCACCGCTGTCCCAGCGGGACCCCGCTGCGGCGGACCGCAGGGCGGGCTAGGCGGTTTCGTTTGGATCATCCAGCGGGCAGACGGAGATACCCGCCACGTGCAAGCCGGTCAGTCAGATAGCTGCAAGTCTTCTCGCAGCGGGTTGCGATCCCGTGCCACCGGTTGATGCACCGCTCGACGGTGTTGGACTGCTTGTATGCCTCCCGGTCGAAGGCCGGTGGTCTGCCGCCATCGCTGCCTCGGCGTGGCCGAGGGCCATCGGGTGCTGCCTTCCTGCCCGCTGCTCGCGGAGCGGCGCGTTTCCCAGGTCGGAAGGCGGAACACACGAAGCCGGTCATTTGCCCGGTGCGTAGCCCCGTGGCGGGTGGGTGAGCTGGCTTAGGCTCCGCTGGGCTTGGGCGAATTCCTCGATCAGGCGCCGTGCGTCGGTCTGTAGTGAGCCGTAGACGGGCCACTGGTCGGGACGGTCGAGTTTGCGGCCCGCACTCTGCTCGGCGAGCTCGACGTAGGCCGTGCGCGCCCGGTCGACAGCCTCGCTGAGTCGCTCGCCGTGTTCGGTGTCCTCGGGGCGGCGCAGCCCCTCCAGCACACAAACCCCCTCAGCCACGACGTCGAGCAGCCGGCTGTAGGCGACGCAGAAATGATCGTGCTCCTGCCGTAGGGGGTCGTCACTGAGCGAGATACTGGTCAGAGAAGCCATTGCGGAGAGCAGGAGCCTGCTGGTTCGATCCAGGGCGTTGATGATGACGCGATGGCCCTCGTACGAGCTGGAGCTGCGCTGGAAGACCCGGCGCGGATTGAAGCGCATCTGTTCGGCCACGGTCTCGACGCCCATGCGGGCCTGGCTCACCATGTCCGGATACCAGGTGGCGCGTTCGCGCCATTTCTTGGCCTGTTCCTGGTCGGGGACGCCCTCGGCCATGCCCTTCGAGGCATCAGTGAGCAGTTCGGCCATAGCCCCTGACAGGGCGCCGATGCCGTACTCGGCGCTGCGGTAGCGCAGCGGCGGCACGATCAGCATGTTCGTGACCACGCCCACGAGGCAGCCGAACACGACCAGGCCCACGATGCTCGCCAGCCTGACGAATCCGGACGTGGAAGTGCCGGACTGTGTGAACGCCGCGAAGGCGAACAGCGCCGCCACAACCATTTGGGGCCCGTGCTCGCCCAGCTTGCGCCATCTGCCCAGGACCGACGTCAGCAGCACGATGCCCGCGAAGGTTCCCGTCGACGTACCCAGCAGAGGCACCATGAGACCTGCCAGTAGGACTCCGGACACCATCGCCCCCGCGAAACGGACCGCGTCCCTCAGCGACCCCGAAATGGTCGCCTGCACCATCAGCAACGCGGAGAACGGTGCGAACGTCGGCGACGGCACGCCCAGCAGGTCGTTGGCGATGATCCACGCCGCCGTCGCCGCGACCACTCCCTTGAACAACAGCAGAATACTGTCGCGATTCGCGCTGGCACGGACGGCCGCTTTGCTGGCCAAGTCAGCCACCTGCCGCAGCCCACCCTGCAGCACTTTGGACGAACGCACGGTTGGCCCTTCATGGTGATCATTACGCACTGGCATAGCGGAAGGCACCAATGTTGCGTTCCCTCTGCAGCCTCTCCGAATCAGAGCCGCTGCCGCCCGCCGGCTGGGCAACGGGGGTGATCGTCGGCCGGCAGCGATGGTGCAACCCCTTGCCGACGAGGACGGACCGGACCAGCCGCAGCCGACCCGCCGGAGCCAGCGGGGCATCGTGGTGGGACACGAGGGACTCCTGGCGGTCGGCGGTAGACGTCGGAACCCGCACCGAACCCAGAAGGCACTCATCCGCTCAAGCACCGAGCACGCGTGTCACCAACGATCCGGAACAGAATATTGTCTCGAGGCTCTCGTTTGGATCACCGTGCGGACCACAGAAAGATGCCTGCGATGTGGAGTCCGGCCAGGTAGATCGTGGCTGTCTTCTCGTAGCGGGTGGCGATGCCGCGCCACTGCTTGAGGCGGTTGATGCACCGCTCGACGGTGTTGCGGTGCTTGTAGGTCTCGCGGTCGAAAGCGGGCGGCCTGCCGCCTTGGCTGCCGCGTCGAAGGCGGTGTGCCTGCTGATCGGCCGGGACGGGGATGACCGCGCGGATTCCGCGTCTGCGCAGGTGCTTGCGGATGGCACGCGAGGAGTACGCCCTGTCGGCCAGGACGACGTCCGGGGTGGTGCGAGGCCGGCCACGCTGCCGTGGCACTCGCAGGCGGGCCATGACCTGCTCGAAGGCGGGTGCGTCACCGGCCTGTCCAGCGGTCAGGACGAACGCCAGGGGGCGGCAGCGGCCGTCGGCCACCAGGTGGATCTTCGTGGTCAGTCCGCCGCGGGACCGGCCGATGGCGTGATTGTCCGGCTCGCCGGCCGGGGCACCTTTTTGCGAGCCCCGGCCGCGTGCTGGTGAGCGCGCACGATGGTGGAGTCCACCGAGACAGCCCAGTTGAGATCCTTGTCAGCGTCGGCCCGGGCCATCAGGGCGGTGAACACCCGCTCCCAGGTGCCGTCGACAGCCCACATCCGCAGCCGGTTGTAGACGCCTCGCCAGTTGCCGTATTTCTCCGGCAGGTGGACCCACTGGGTTCCGGTCTGAAACTTGAAGGCGATCGCGTCGATCACCTCACGGTGGTCACGCCATCGGCCACCCCGCCTCGGCATACGGTCCGGGAGCAACGGCTCGATCCGCGCCCACTGCGC
>DOWQ01000759.1 GCA_003519485.1 Streptomyces sp.
CCGGGTGCTCGATCTGTACGGCGGCTCGGGCGCCGTCGGCCTGGAGGCCCTCTCCCGGGGCGCCGCGCACGCCCTGCTCGTGGAGGCCGACCCGCGCGCGGTCCGTACGATCCGGGCGAACGCCGAGTCCACCGGCCTGCCGGGCGCCGAGGTGCGGGCCGGCAAGGCCGAGCAGATCGCGGCCGGTCCGGCGCCCGCGGAGCCGTATGACGTGGTCTTTCTCGACCCCCCGTACACCGTCTCCGACGACGATCTCCGGGAGATCCTGCTCACACTCCGTACCCAGGGCTGGATTGCGGAAGAAGCCCTGGTCACCGTGGAGCGCAGCACCAGAGGCGGAGCTTTCGAGTGGCCCGAGGGCTTCGAGGGGCTGCGGGCGCGCCGCTACGGCGAGGGCACGCTTTGGTACGGTCACGCCGCCTCGACACGCACAACTGTGCCATCGAGGAGCGAGTCATGACCGCACTGGAGAGCGAGGGACCGCTGTTGCGCCGCGCCGTCTGTCCGGGGTCCTTCGACCCCGTCACCAATGGACATCTCGACATCATCGGCCGCGCGTCGAAGCTCTACGACGTCGTGCATGTGGCCGTGATGATCAACAAGTCCAAGAAGAGCGTCTTCTCGGTCGACGAGCGGCTGGACCTGCTCCGCCAGGTCACCGCGGAGTACGGCAATGTCGAGGTCGAGGCGTTCCACGGGCTGCTGGTCGACTTCTGCAAGCAGCGCGAGATTCCCGCCATCGTGAAGGGGCTCCGGGCGGTCAGCGACTTCGACTACGAGCTGCAGATGGCCCAGATGAACCACGGCCTCTCCGGCGTCGAGACGCTCTTCGTCCCGACCAACCCCACCTACAGCTTTCTCTCCTCCAGTCTGGTCAAGGAAGTCGCGGCCTGGGGCGGCGACGTCTCGCACCTCGTGCCGCCGATCGTCCTGGAATCCCTGAGCGAGCGGATCGGCCGCCGCTGACGGTCCGACACCCGGGCCTCGGCCGTTGTCCGGACGGCGCCGGGTGGACGTACAGTCGTCCCGTCCCGATCCGTCCCCGGCCGAGAAAGTGCGAGCACCCACATGGACGTGCAGAAGAAGCTCGACGAGATCGCCGAGACCGTCGGCAGTGCCCGGTCCATGCCCATGTCGGCCTCGTGCGTGGTCAATCGCGCCCAGCTGCTCGCCCTGCTCGAAGAGGTCCGTGGGGCGCTTCCCGACTCCCTCGAGCAGGCGCGGGAGCTGCTGGGCGGCCGGGAGCGGATGGTCGAGGACGCCCACCGGGAGGCCGAGCAGATCATCCAGGCCGCGCATGCCCAGCGCGGCTCGCTGGTCTCCGACACCGAGGTGGCCCGGCAGTCCCAGGACGAGGCGCACCGCATCCTTAACGAGGCCCGGCAGGAGGCCGCGGAGATCCGGGCCGAGGCCGACGACTACGTGGACAGCAAGCTCGCCAACTTCGAGGTCGTGCTCGCCAAGACCCTGGGCTCGGTCGACCGGGGCCGGGAGAAGCTGCTCGGCCGCGGCCCGGGCCTCGACGAGCAGGGCTACCCGGACGAGGAGGCCCCGGAGCGCAGCGCCGACCCGGCGACTCTCCGTGAGCGGGCCGACGCCTACGTCGACGCCAAGTTCGGCGCCTTCGAGGCCGTGCTCTCCAAGACGCTCGAAGCGGTCGGCCGGGGCCGGCAGAAGCTGCACGGCCGGGAGGCGGCAGACGACCTCGGCGTCCACATGGCCGCCCAGGACGGCGTCGACCACCAGCGGACCAGCGACGCCGACTACCTCGCGGGCCTCGCCGCCCCGCAGGAGCCGGCGCGGCAGTCCGTCCAGGCCCCGCAGTTCCAGGACGGTCAGCAGTTCCAGGACAGCCGGGCCCAGCAGTTCCAGGACGCGCAGTTCCAGGACGGTCAGCAGTTCGCTGCGCAGCAGTTTCAGGAGGCCCAGCAGCAGCCCGTGCAGCAGTTCCAGGAGGCCCAGCAGCAGCCGATGGCCCCCGGGCAGCAGGACTACTACGCCCCGGCCGCCGGCTACCAGCAGGACCCGTACGGCTACCAGCCCGGATACCAGCAGCCGGCTCCCACGGGCGCGCCGGTCGACGCGTACGGCTACCCGCAGCAGGACGCGTACGGCTGGCAGCAGCAGCCCCAGGGCTACGGGGAGCAGTACCAGCAGGGCCAGGAGCAGCCCCGCCCGCAGCAGGGCGGTGCGCTGGAGGAGACCAGCCTCTTCGACACCAGCATGCTCGACCTGGACCAGCTGCGGCAGTACGAGCAGCAGCGGCAGTACGAGCAGGGCCGCTGACGCCCTCCGCGAGCGGGCCCCGTCGTCGCCGATTGGGTCTACGGCGGCCGGTCCAGTATCGTTGATGTTCGGTCGCGCAGTCCGCGATCTCGGCTGCCCGTTTGCGAGAAGCGGCCGGACAGCCCGTACCGCAAGCGTAGAAAGCAGGAAGCCCTGAACCCCCGCCTCGACCATCGAAACCCGCTCGTGTTCGACACACGTGAGCTGGGTCGTCGTCCTGGCGCGATGAAGCGGCTCTCCCGCTCGGTCGACGCTCCCGCGGACCTCGGTGTCGAGGTCATCGGAGTGCCTGCCGGCGCGACGCTGAAGCTCGACCTCCGACTCGAGTCGGTCATGGAAGGGGTGCTCGTCACAGGCACCGTCCGTGCACCGCTCGCCGGGGAGTGCGTAAGGTGTCTGGAGCCGCTGGAGCGAGAGCTCGACGCGGATTTCCAGGAGATGTTCTCCTACCCCGACGCCGACAGCCGGATCCGTGAAGCCGCGGAGCCGGATGACGACGCCGAGGAGGAGACCCTCCATCTCGAGGACGGTCTGTTCGACCTCGAGCCCGTGCTGCGTGACGCGGTGGTGCTCGCACTGCCGCTGCAGCCGGTGTGCCGGGAGGACTGCCCCGGTCTGTGTTCCCAGTGCGGGGCACGGCTCGCGGACGACCCGGACCACCACCACGAGGCCGTCGACATTCGTTGGGCGGCACTGCAGGGACTCGCCGACACCACCAGGACCGGCGGGACGGACAACGTGAACGGCGCCGATTCGGGCGCCGACGAGAAGCAGGAGAAGTAGCCGTGGCTGTTCCGAAGCGGAAGATGTCGCGCAGCAACACGCGCCACCGCCGGTCGCAGTGGAAGGCTGCGGTCCCCACCCTGGTGTCGTGCGAGCGCTGCCATGAGCCCAAGCAGCAGCACATCGCGTGCCCGAGCTGCGGGACCTACAACCGTCGTCAGGTTCTCGAGGTCTGATCGGCGGGTGAGAGGCTCAATGTCGGACGCCAGCACATCGCCCCGCAAGCGCGGAAGCGAATCGCCCCAGGCGGACACGGCCTCGTCCCACACGCTTCTGGAAGGGCGGCTCGGGTATCGACTCGAGTCCGCCCTTCTGGTGCGTGCGCTGACGCATCGCTCCTTCGCGTACGAGAACGGCGGTCTGCCCACCAACGAGCGTCTCGAGTTCCTCGGGGACTCGGTGCTCGGCCTGGTGGTCACCGACACGCTGTACCGCATCCACCCGGACCTGCCCGAGGGCCAACTGGCCAAGCTGCGGGCCGCGGTGGTCAACTCGCGTGCGCTGGCGGAGGTCAGCCGCGACCTCGAACTGGGCGCCTTCATCCGGCTCGGCCGGGGTGAAGAGGGCACCGGAGGCCGGGACAAGGCATCGATTCTCGCCGACACCCTCGAAGCGGTGATCGGCGCGGTCTATCTCGATCAGGGGCTGGAGGCGGCGGCGGAGCTCGTGCACCGGCTCTTCGACCCGCTGATCGAGAAATCCTCGAACCTCGGCGCAGGTCTGGACTGGAAGACATCTCTCCAGGAGCTGACCGCCGCCGAGGGCCTGGGCGTTCCCGAGTATCTGGTGAGCGAGACCGGACCCGATCACGAGAAGACCTTCACGGCTGCTGCCCGCGTCGGTGGTGTCGCGTACGGCACCGGTACCGGCCGCAGCAAGAAGGAAGCGGAGCAGCAGGCGGCCGAGGCCGCCTGGCGCGCGATCAGCGAGGCGGCGGACGCGGCGCACGCCGCGGCCGAGGCCACTGCGGCGGAAGTCGCGGCCGTGCGGGCCGCGGAGGTGGAGGCTGCCGGTGACGGCGCGGAGGCGGCGGCGGAGGCCGGCGAGGGTGCCGAGGCGGCAGCCGGACCGGGTGCCAACGGAGTCGCTCCCGAGACGCAGGCCGCTGCGGGGAACTCCGCTGCGGAGAACGCCGCCGCGGAGGATCCGGAGCACGTCTCCCACTGAGGTGGCACCGGTGCCGCGGCGGTTCGTCGCGACGCGCGAGAGTGAGCTGTGCGGGCCCACCGGCTTCTGCCGGTGGGCCCGAGCCGTACGTCCACCTCCGCGGTCCCTGCGTTCGCACCCGTAGGCCCACAGCCGTACAACCCACATCCGTACAACCTCTGTCCGTACGTCCACATGCGCTGCACCCGCCCGGCACGGCCGTCCTCTCCGGTGGCCCGCCGCCCGGCCCGGTCGCCGCGCGCGGGAGGAGACCCGATGCCCGAGCTGCCCGAGGTCGAGGTGGTGCGGCGCGGCCTGGAACGCTGGGTCAGCGGCCGGACCGTCGCCGAGGTCCAGGTGCTGCACCCCCGCGCGGTGCGCCGCCATGTGTTCGGGGCGGCCGACTTCGCCGACCGCCTCGTCGGCGAGTCGTTCGGCCCGGCGTGCCGCCGCGGCAAGTACCTCTGGCTGCCGCTCGGGCCGGTGCCCCGGCAGGACCCGTCGGCCGCGGGTGGCGGCACCTCGCTCCTCGGCCACCTGGGCATGAGCGGCCAGCTCCTCGTCCAGTCGCGGGACGTGCCCGACGAGACGCATCTGCGGGTCCGGGTGCGCTTCGCCGACAGCCAGGACACCGAACTCCGCTTCGTCGACCAGCGCACCTTCGGCGGCCTGTCGCTGCACGGCTGGGTGCCCGGCGACCCGAACGGGCTGCCGGACGCCATCGCCCACATCGCCCGCGACCCGCTGGACCCGGCGTTCGACGAGGCCGCCTTCCACGCCGCGCTGCGCCGCCGGCGTACGACCGTCAAGCGGGCCCTGCTCGACCAGTCGCTGATCAGCGGCGTGGGCAACATCTACGCCGACGAGGCGCTGTGGCGGGCGCGGCTGCACTACGACCGGCCGACGGCGACCCTCACCCGGCCGCTCAGCACCGCGCTGCTCGGGCACGTCCGCGACGTGATGCACGCGGCCCTGGCAGCCGGCGGCACCAGCTTCGACAGCCTCTACGTCAATGTGAACGGCGAGTCCGGCTACTTCGACCGCTCACTGGACGCGTACGGCCGCGAGGACGAGCCGTGCCGCCGCTGCGGGACCGCCCTGCGCCGGCGCCCCTGGATGAACCGGTCGAGCTACTACTGCCCGCGCTGCCAGCGTCCGCCGGTCCGCCGGGCCGCGTGACCCGCCGGCAACCGCTCCGGCGCGCATCGGTTCGCCCGGCCGGCTGATTACCTATATTCGTCACCATCTGTCCCGGTTTGTTAAGGCGGGGCCCTCTCGACGCACAGACGGAGGCGATGGTGACGGACGCGCCGGCGCTCGCGGGGCGGGACCACGCGTGGACGAAGCACGACGGCACACAGCCGGAGTCCCCGGCGGACCCGGACCGCCCGGAAGAGGCCCCGCGGGACGACCGCCCGCCGGCCCCGCGCGGAGCCGGCCCGGACAGGGGCCCGAACACCCGCACGAGCACAGGCCGCAGTACGGCCGCGCGGAACCGCCGGTCCGGAAGGGCAGCGCTCGCCGTCTGGGCGGTCTCCCGGCTCCTGACGCTCGCCCTCTTGCACTGGGCGCCCGCCCGGTCCGCCGCCGCGGACCGGCTCCCCGAGAGCTGCAACACGCTGCTCGGGGCCGGCCTGCTGGTCGGTCCCCTCCCGGGCGGCGACCCCGGCG
>DOWQ01000164.1 GCA_003519485.1 Streptomyces sp.
GCGAGGATCGCTAGAACCCGCCGACCGAGATCGAGGGGCCGTTCGACGTCGCGGCACTGCGGGTGGCGGTCGAGACGCTGGTCGACCGCCACGAGGTGTTCCGTACCACCATCGCCGCCGTCTACGGCGTGCCCCAGCAGGTGGTGCAGGCGAAGATCGACCTGCCGCTGACGGTGATCGACCTCAGGGACGAGCCGGCCGAGAAGCAGGAGCAGCTCGTGTCCGACCAGCTCCTCGCCTCCGCCCAGCAGCCGTTCGACCTGGAGTGGGGCCCGCTGTTCCGGGTGGAGCTGTACCAGCTGGACGAGGACTGGCACATACTGCTCGTCAACCTGCACCACATCATCACCGACGTGCACTCCTTCGAGCTCGCAATGTCCGAGCTGATGGGCTTCTACACGACGGCCGCCGACGGAAAGCAGCCGGCGGGGGAGCGGCCCGCGGTGCACTACGCCGACTTCGCCGCCTGGCAGCGGCGCACTCTCGGGGGCGCCGCGATCGACCAGCAGCTGGAGTACTGGCGGGACCGGCTCCGTGGGCCGCTGCCCGTCCTGGACCTGCCGACGGACCTGCCGGCCAGGGACACCACGGCAAGCCGTGGGGCATCGGTGGCCATCGAGCTTCCCCGGGCGGTGTCGCGACGGATTCGCGAACTGTCCAAGGAGAACAACACCACCCCGTTCGTGACCGTGCTCACCCTGCTCAACGTACTTCTGCACAGATACAGCGGTCAGACGGACATCGTGGTCGGCATCCCCAGCGCCAACCGGGACCTTCCCGAACTGGAGAGCATGCTCGGGATCTTCCTGAACACCCTCGCGCTGCGCAGCGACCTGTCGGGCGACCCCACGCTGACCGGGCTGCTCGGCGACGTCAAAGCTGGCACGCGCGGTGCTTTCGCGAACCAAGACGTTCCGTACGAGCGGGTGATCAATGCGATCTCGGTCGACCGGTCTTCGCGACAGGGAGGCCCGTTCCGGGTCATGCTGGCGTTCCAGCACGAGATTCCGGCGATGGGGCTGCCCGGACTGACGATGACCGACGTCGACCTGGGCCTCGACGTGAAGTCGATCAAGTTCGACCTGGTGTTCTCGGTCATCGAGACCGAGTTCACCTACCGGGTCGTGCTGGAGTACAACACGGACCTGTTCGTCGAGGACAAGGCATGGCGCATCCTCGACCACCTGAGCGTGCTGGCGGCCGACGTGGTGGCCGATCCCACGAAGCGCCTCTCGGAGCTCGTGATTCTGCCCGACGCCGAGCGCCGGCAGATCGAGAAGTGGTCGACGGCGTCCTGCGGTCCCTACCCCACGGATCTCTTCCTGCACCGGCTGTTCGAGGAGCAGGCTCTCCGGACCCCCGACGCCGACGCGGTCGAGAGCGGCGACGCCCGGGTCAGCTACCGGGAACTCGACCGGCGGGCGGACCGGCTGGCAGTGGAGCTGGCGGCGCGCGGCGTCGGAACGGACGAGCTGGTCGGCCTGTGCTCGGAGCCCTCAGTGGACCTCATGGTGGGCATCCTCGGCATCCTCAAGGCCGGGGCCGCCTACGTACCGATCGACCCCATCGCACCAGCCGACCGGATGGCGTACGTCATCGCGGACAGTGGGATGAAAGTCCTGGTCACCACCCCGGAGCTGCACGCCCAGCTGCCGGCCGGAGCCCTCGGCGGCGTGGATGTGGTGAGCGCCAACCCTGTGAGCGGGGCCGGGCACGCCGACCCCCTGCCGGCCGGTGCCACGGACGGCATCCGCAGGTCCGCGATCCACCCCTCGCAGCTGGTGTACTTGATGTACACCTCCGGCACCACTGGCAACCTCAAGGGCGTGGGGCTGCCGCACACCGCGATCACCCCGTGGATCCAGTGGGCACAGGACGTCCGGCCGCTCGGTCCGGGCACCAGGGTCGTGCACAACCTCTCGTACCACTTCGACTGGTCCGCCGAGCAGATGTTCCACGCACTGACCAGTGGTGCCTGCCTGGTCATGCTTCCCCGAGAGGTCAGGGCCGACCCGCGGGCCACTGCGGAGTTCATCAATCAGCGGTCGATCAACCTGCTCTACCTGACCCCCACTCAGATGCGTGGCGTCGCGGACACGGACATCAGCATGCCGACGCTGCGCCATGTGTCCATGGGTGGCGAGAACCTCGACGCCGACCTGGTGGTGCGGACGCGCAAGGTCATCTCCTCCGGATGCGAGATCTGGAACGAGTACGGACCGACGGAGACCGCGGGCGTGGCGCTGGCCGGCCGGATGGGCGACGAGCCGGTGGAGCGCTCCTCCATGCCGCTGGGCGAGCTGATCGCCAACGCCTCCTGCGCCGTCGTCGACCGCTGGGGGAACGCACAGCCCATCGGCGTCCCCGGCGAACTCTTGATCGGCGGTGACGGAGTCGCCCGTGGCTACCGCAACCGGCCGGGACTGACTGCCGGTCGTTTCGCCCCCGACCCCTTGAAGCCGGGCCGCCGCCTCTACCGCACCGGGGACCTGGTGCGCTGGCTGCCGGGCGGTGAGATGGAATTCCTGGGCCGGATCGACAGCCAGGTCAAGATCCGCGGGGAGCGGGTCGAGCTGGAGGAGATCGAGTCGGTGCTGCGCGGCCACCCGGACCTGACCAATGCCGTGGTGGTGCTCGACTCGGGCCAGCGGCTCGTCGCCTATGTCGTGGCGGCGCCGGACAGCGGGATCGACACCGCCGCCGTACGGGCCTATCTGTCGCCGAAACTGCCCATTGTCATGCAACCCGCCCTCTTCATGTGGCTCGACGCCATCCCGCTGTCGGCAACCGGAAAGGTCGACCGTCCGAGGCTTCCCAAGCCCGCCGCGGCACCTGTCGCCGCAGTGGACGTGGTGCCGCCCAGCACCGAGATGGAACACACCGTCGCGGCCACCTGGGTGGGCGTGCTCAAGCTGGATGTCGTCAACGTGCAGGCCAACTTCTTCGAGATCGGCGGGGATTCCCTCTCCCTGCTGGCGGTGGTCCACCGACTGCGTGAGCAACTCGGGCTGGACATCCCGGTGCGGTCCGTCGTGGACACGCCCACGATCGCGGCCCTGGCCGAGCAGATCGAGTTGCTGCGCTGGACGCAGGAATCCAAGAAGGCAGCCGCCGACACCAGCGGCGAGCGCGAATGGGGCGAGCTGTGAGCAATACTCCCTCGTTGAGGATCGTGGGAGTCGAGTTCGGCCGGGAATCGGTTCCCCGCTCGTTCGCCACCCTGCTGCCGTCGGAGCTGCGCGAGAGCTACCTCCGCATCGACCCCCTGGACAACCCCGGGATACGCAAGGCCTACTGCACGATCGAGGAGCAGGCGGACCACTGGGCGGCCGAGCTGGGGAAGGACGCCGAGACGCCGACCGTGGTGCTCGGCTACTGCTCCGGGTCCGGCTTCGCGTCCGAACTCGCGGCGAGGATCGGCGGAGACCCCGTCCTCGTCCTCGTCGACCCCGGCGTCCCGGCGGCAGAGGAGGTACAGGAACTGCTGGCCGAGCTGGCGGAAACCATGGACGAGGACATGACGCCACAGGACGTGCCCGAGATCCCTCTGGCGGACCACGGCGAGGCCATGGCAGTGATCGGCGACTTCCTGGACGCCACGATGCAGCGGTGCGCCCCGGACCTCGACGAGGAAATCGCGGAGGCGCTGATCGGGCATCAGTGCGGCTGGATGAGCTACACGATGGCGGCGGGAGCCCACGGCGGCACGCTGCCTAGGAAGCCGGCGTACGTCCTGCTCAGCGACGAGGGCGAATGGGACGACGCGGGGCCGGGCGAGGTGTACCACTTCCCCGTGGGCCCCGTTGCTCTGTTCTCCCGCGCCGAGGCCGCGGAAACCGTTGCCGGGGCGCTGACCGCAGCCCGGCTCTGACCGGTCGGCACCTGCCGCCCGGCTCCGACCGGGAGTTGCGTGCTGACCGGCGAGCCGCAGCCGTCCTCACCACTCACGAAGAGGCGACCACACATGGAACCAACCTGTCCGTACCGACGGGACAACGGGCTGATGCCGGTTGACCCGTGCATGGACTATCTCGCGCTCCGGGACGCCGCTCCCATCCGGCGGGACGATGACCTCGGCGTCTGGATCGTCACGGGATTCGACCAGGTGCGAAAGCTCCTGCGGAATTCCGCGCTCTCCTCCGCCTGGACCGAGAACGGCAGGACACGGCTCCACGACCAGCAGGAGGGCACGGACGGCGCACTGCGCACCGCAGACATCGTCCGGCGCTGGTTCATGTTCAACGACGCCCCGAGGCATGAGCGGCTGCGCGGCCTGATCGCACCGCTGTTCTCCACGGCCAGGCTCGCCGGACTCCAGCCGTTCGTCGAGGAGTCCGTGGACCAACTGCTCCACGGTGTCACCGAGCAGATCGACGTCATGGCCGACCTGGCGGTGCCGCTGGCGAGCCGGGTCGTCTGCCGGCTGATCGGACTGCCGCGGGAGGTGGCCCCGCGCATCGCGGCCTGGGCCTCGGACATCGACGCCCTGCTGGTCGCCGACTACCTGCCCGAGGTCGTGAAGCGGGGGACCCGCGCGCTGGAGGAGATCGAGCAGGCGGTGGCCGCGGTCAGGACCGGGGCGGGCGTTCCCGAGGGGTCGGCGCTGGAAGTCTTGTCGCACGCGTACGGGACCAACCTGATCGAGGAGCAGGACATCGCCGCCACGGCGAGCCTGCTGATCTTCGCCGGGTTCGACACCACGTCCACGTTCATCGGCAAGGCCGTCCGCGCACTCATGCACACCGAGCAATGGAGCGCCGCGACACCCGAGCGGATCACCTCGCTCGTGGAGGAACTCCTGCGGTTCGACACCTCGGTGCAGCAGGTGGCGCGCATCGCGCTCCACCCGGTCGAGATCGAGGGGCACCGGATCGAGCGCGGCGAGCTGGTTCTGATGATGCTCGGCGTCGCCAACCGTGACACCGGCACCTTCGCGGACTCGGACGTTCTGGACCCCGGTCGGCAGACCGGCAGACACCTGGCCTTCGGCTACGGGGCGCACTACTGCCTGGGCGCCGGTCTGGCCCGGATGGAGGTTGGTGCGGCGTTGAACGGACTCGTGAAGCGGTGGAGCCACGCGGAACTGGCCGCGCCCCCAGTGCTGCGGCCGCACAACGGCGTGGCTGTCCTCGAACACCTGAGGCTGAGCGTCCGCAACTGAGCCGAGCGTCCGCAACCAACCGCAAGCAGTTCCGAGACCTCGAAGAGCCGTTAGATTGGAGTGGTTGTGAGTACGAAGACCGCGCAGGGGACTGTGCCGCAGATGGTGGAGGAGAGGGCACGCCTCAGGCCCGACACGGTGGCCGTCGTCCTCGGGAGTGCGAGCGCCGATTCCGCCCGGCTGACCTACCGCGAGCTGTGGGACGCCGCCGGTGCCGTCGCGGACCAACTGACCTCGGTACCGGGTTTTTCCCCCGGCGCGCTCGTCGCGACCCTGTTCCCGCGCGGGACCCAGGGAGTGGTCTGCCAACTCGGCGCATGGCGCGCAGGGGCCGTCTACCTGCCGCTGGACGGAGCACTTCCCCAAGCACGGCGGAACGCGATCCTGAGCGACGCCCGGCCCTTCGCGGTGCTGTCGCCGGGGGCCGGGCCGGCCGAGGTGTCGATCGACGTCGCCGCGGCGGAGCCGAGCGACGTCGAGGAGGCCGATGCCGAGGTCGCGTACGTCATCTACACCTCGGGTTCGACCGGCACCCCCAAGGGGATCGAGGTGGGCCACGCGAGCCTCGGCAACCTCGCCCGCTGGCACCGGGACACCTACCTGACCGGGCCCGGGGTACGGGTCGCGGCCTTCGCGGGACTGGGATTCGACGCCTCGGTGTGGGAGGTGTGGTCGGCGCTCGCGAGCGGCGCGACGCTGGTGCTGCCCGACGGCATCGTCACGATGGACATCGACGCCGTGTGCCGCTTCATGGACGACTGGTCGATCGAGCAGAGCTTCCTAAGAAGTCATCTCATTTGGT
>DOWQ01000750.1 GCA_003519485.1 Streptomyces sp.
GTGCCGCGGATCTTGTTGACGACCAGCGTGGAGAGCGCCTCGCCCTCGACGTCCTCGGAGATGATCAGCAGCGGCTTGCCGGACTGCATGACCTTCTCGAGGAGCGGGAGCAGGTCCTTGACCGACCCGATCTTCGAGTTGACGATCAGGATGTACGGGTCGTCGAGCGACGCCTCCATACGCTCCATGTCGGTGGCGAAGTAGGCGGAGATGTAGCCCTTGTCGAAGCGCATGCCCTCGGTGAGCTCGAGCTCGAGCCCGAAGGTCTGCGACTCCTCGACCGTGATGACGCCTTCCTTGCCGACCTTGTCCATTGCCTCGGCGATGAGCTCGCCGATCTGGGGGTCGCCGGCGGAGATGGAGGCGGTGGAGGCGATCTGCTCCTTCGTCTCCACATCCTTGGCCTGCTCCAGCAGGGCGGCGGAGACGGCCTCGACGGCCTTCTCGATGCCGCGCTTGAGGGCCATCGGGTTGGCGCCCGCGGCTACGTTGCGGAGGCCCTCGCGGACCAGCGCCTGGGCCAGGACGGTCGCGGTCGTCGTGCCGTCACCGGCGACGTCGTCCGTCTTCTTCGCGACCTCCTTGACCAGCTCGGCGCCGATCTTCTCGTACGGGTCCTCGAGCTCGATCTCCTTGGCGATGGACACACCATCGTTGGTAATCGTGGGCGCGCCCCACTTCTTCTCGAGGACGACGTTACGGCCCTTGGGGCCGAGAGTGACCTTGACGGCGTCGGCGAGCTGGTTCATCCCGCGCTCGAGGCCGCGCCGCGCCTCCTCGTCGAACGCGATGGTCTTGGCCATGTGAAGTGGTCCTCCCAGGACTTCGGGGTCCCCCCGGCCGGAGGCTGGGGGAGGATTGCTCCGGACCGCGCTGGCGCCCGCGACGGACGGCCTGCCTGCCACGCGGTTCCCTGCCCCGCGCGGCCTGCGGGCCTCACCGACCCGGTCCTTTTCTGTCACTCTCACTGGGAGAGTGCTAACGCCAATGATTAGCACTCACCCCCTTCGAGTGCAAGCGCCTCGCCCGGTCGCCGGGCCCCGGCCGCGGCGGCTCCGCACCGGACGGCCGGCCGTCGCAGCGCCGTCACCGACCCACCGCAACACCGTCACCGACCCGCCGCCGCACCGTCGCACCGCCGTCGCCGACCCGTCTTCGTCCCAGCGCGAAGGGCCCGCACCCCCCGTCGGGGATGCGGGCCCTCCACACGAATTCGGCCGGTCGGCGCTCAGCCGGCGACGCGGACCATGTCCGCCTGCGGCCCCTTCTGACCCTGCGAGATCTCGAACTCGACCCGCTGGCCTTCCTCGAGGGTGCGGTAGCCGTCCATCTGGATCGCGCTGTAGTGCACGAAGACGTCCGCACCACCGTCGACCGCGATGAAGCCGTATCCCTTCTCCGCGTTGAACCACTTGACGGTGCCCTGAGCCATCCCTAACTCCCCTATTACTGGCCCTTGCACAGGACCGCACTCCGCGGACCCGGGTCAGACCTCACCCTCCGTGCAACTCCGCGCCTTCGGCACGGAGATGTCGGTTGAGTGTGCGCCGGAACGCGTCGACCGCGGCCGAATGTATCTGCACAGATGCCGTCTGCAACAGGTCAATCGGACGAGAATTCCGGCCGCGCCAGAAGGGAGATTTCCACGGAATTGCCGGTAATCCAGGGCAAGTCGGGCCGGACATGACTCATCAACGCGACAAATTGCCCTCGGACTCGGGACATAGGTTGTCGCGTTCTCATATGCAACCGGTGGGGCACCGGCGGGGGGGTCTCCCCAACTGTACCGTGCTCAACCACGCGGAATTGCCCCCTCCGTTTCTATGACGGAGGGGGCAATCACGATGACGCAGGGTTCGGCCGGACGGGTCCGGCGCGGCGGCCTCAGCCGCCGGCGACCGCCGGGATGATGGAGATGCCGGCGCCGTCCGGGGTGGCCGTCTCCAGGCCCTCGGCGAAGCGCACGTCGTCGTCGTTGACGTAGACGTTCACGAAGCGGCGCAGCTTGCCCGCGTCGTCCAGCACCCGGGCGCCGATGCCCGTGTGGTTCTTCTCCAGGTCGGCGAGCACCTCGGCGAGCGTCGCGCCCTCCGCCGGTACCTCGGCCTTGCCGCCGGTGTAGGTGCGCAGGATGGTCGGGATGCGGACGTTGACACTCATACGAGGCCTGCCTCTCGGAAGGACTGGAGATTCGGACGGATGGTGGCGGACGGACCCGTCGTCGGGGCGACCGCGTCGAGGGTCTTGAGTCCGTCGCCGGTGTTGAGCACGACGGTCTCGCCGGCCGGGTCGAGCAGGCCGGTCTCGATCAGCTTCTTGAGCACGCCGACGGTCACGCCGCCCGCGGTCTCCGCGAAGATGCCCTCGGTACGGGCCAGCAGCTTGATCGCGTCGACGACCTGCTCGTCGTTGACGTCCTCCACCGCGCCGCCGGTGCGGCGGGTGATGTCCAGGGCGTACGGGCCGTCGGCCGGGTTGCCGATCGCGAGGGACTTGGCGATGGTGTCCGGCTTGACCGGGCGCACCACGTCGTGGCCGTCCTTGAAGGCGCGCGACACCGGCGAGCAGCCCTCGGCCTGCGCGCCGAAGATCTTGTACGGCTTGTCCTCGACGAGCCCGAGCGAGATCAGCTCCTTGAGCCCCTTGTCGATCTTCGTCAGCTGGGAGCCGGACGCGATCGGGATGACGATGTTGTCCGGCAGCCGCCAGCCGAGCTGCTCGCAGATCTCGTACGCCAGGGTCTTGGAGCCCTCGCCGTAGTACGGCCGCAGATTGACGTTGACGAAGCCCCAGCCTTCGCCGATCGGGTCGCCGATCAGCTCCGAGCAGAAGCGGTTCACATCGTCGTACGTGCCCTCGATGCCGACCAGCTCGCCGCCGTAGACCGCCGCCATGACGACCTTGCCGGCCTCCAGGTCGTGCGGGATGAACACGCAGGACCGGAAGCCGGAGCGGGCCGCGGCGGCGCCGACGGCGCCCGCGAGATTGCCGGTGGAGGAGCAGGAGAGGGTGGTGAAGCCGAAGGCGCGCGCCGCCTCGACGGCGATCGCCACGACGCGGTCCTTGAAGGAGTGCGTCGGGTTGCCGGAGTCGTCCTTGATGTGCAGGCCACCGGTGACGCCCAGCTCACGGGCGAGCCGGTCGGCCTTCACCAGCTCGGTGAAGCCGGGGTTCAGGTTGGGCTTGGTGGCGACATCGGCCGGCACGGGGAGCAGCGGGGCGTAGCGCCAGATGTTGTTCGGGCCGGCCTCGATCCGCTTCCGCAGGGCTTCCGTCTCCGCGGGTCCGCCGCCCGGCAGGTCGTACGCGACCTCGAGCGGCCCGAAACAGGTGGCACAGGCGAAGATCGGACCGAGCGGGAAACGTTCGCCGCACTCGCGGCAGGAGAGCGCCGCGGCGGGACCGAGATCGATGGCATTCCCAGCGTTTTCGGTACTTGCAACAGTTTGCACAGCCATGGAGGCGAGGCCCTTTCTCCTCATCTTCCCCGCGGCGTATTTCACCGCGAGCCGGAATTGGCACCTTCCCCACCGGGAGCCTCGTTTCGGACGCTGTGCGTCGGAAGAACCGAGACCGGCGGGAGGGTTGCCGGGGCTTCAACGGGCCGTTCCCTCTGCCCCTCTGGATGAGCGGTATGGCACCGGGCCGAGCCCGGGCGTTTGTCGCGACAACCACCCCCGAGATGCGGTGGCCGCGCGTGTTGTTCAAGACTGTAACCGACGGCCCGGACGTGCGAGGCAGCAGTCCGAACCGCGAGATGCCGTCCCGGCAGGGCGGAATTCCCCGAACACACAGGGAGACGATTACGTGCTGGAAGAGGTGGAGCTGTGGCTGGACCAGCACTCCTGGTCCGCCTCCGAACGCCCACTCGATTCGCTGCGCGCCGCGAAGAGCGCGGCCGGAGCGTCCGGGACGGTCAGCGTGGTGCTCCCCGCCCTCAACGAGGAGGCCACGGTCGGCTCCATCGTCGAGACGATACGGCGGGACCTGATGACCGGGGACATACCGCTCGTCGACGAGCTGGTCGTGATGGACTCCGGCTCCACCGACGGCACCTCCCGGGTCGCCGCCGCGGCCGGCGCCCGCGTCGTGCACCGCGACGACGTCCTCCCCCGCCTGCCGCCCGCGCACGGCAAGGGCGAGGTGCTGTGGCGGTCACTGTTCGTGACCAGCGGTGAGATCGTCTGCTTCATCGACGCCGACCTGCGCGAATTCAAATCCCAGTTCGTGTCCGGCATCGTCGGCCCACTGCTGACCGACCCCGGCCTGCGGCTCGTCAAGGCCATGTACGACCGGCCGATCGGCGAGGGCGCCGAGCGGGGCGGCCGCGTCACCGAACTGGTCGCACGCCCGCTGCTGAATCTGCACTGGCCCCGGCTGGCCGGATTCGTACAGCCGCTCGGCGGCGAGTACGCGGCCCGCCGTTCCCTGCTGGAGCAGCTGCCCTTCCCGGTCGGCTACGGCGTCGAGCTGGGGATGCTCGTGGACACCCTGGAGCTGGCCGGGCTCGACGCGCTGGCCCAGGTCGACGTCGGCGTGCGGCGGCACCGCAACCAGGACGGCCAGGCGCTCGGCAGGATGGCCGCCACGATCTACCACACCGCACAGTCGCGGCTCAGCCGCGGCAATCTCGTACGGCCCGTGCTGACCCAGTTCGACCGGGGAGAGGACGGCTCCGGCTTCGTGCCCAGCGTGCACGAGGTCACGACGGAGGAGCGGCCGCCGATGGACACCGTCCCGGAGTACCGGGCCCAGCAACGGCGGAAAGCGGCCTGACCTTCCCACGGGCGTTTGAGCGGTTGCGCCGGGGGCTAGGCTCGCCCCATGGTCGCTGAGCCCGCCGCCCGGATCCTGGTCGCGTCCAACCGCGGCCCCGTCTCGTACAGCCGGGCCGAGGGAGGCACCCTCACCGCCAAGCGTGGCGGGGGCGGGCTGGTCTCCGGACTGTCCGCCGTCGGCGGCGACGCGGTGTGGGTCTGCGCCGCCCTGGGCGACGCCGACCGCGAGGCCGTGCAGCGTACGGGCGGCCGGCTCGACCCGGCCGACTCCGGCGGTCAGACCGTACGGATGCTGGACATCGCCCCGGACACCTTCGCCGCCGCGTACAACGGCGTCGCGAACTCGGTCCTGTGGTTCGTCCACCACCTGCTCTACCAGACGCCTGTCGAACCCGTGTTCGATGCCGCCTTCCGCCGCCAGTGGGCGGCCTACGAGCTCTACAACGCGGCCTTCGCCGACGCACTCGCCGAGGAGGCCGCCGAGGGTGCCGCCGTCCTCGTGCAGGACTACCACCTGTGCCTGGTCCCGGGAATGCTCCGCGAGCGCCGTCCCGACCTGCGGATCGGCCACTTCTCGCACACCCCCTGGGCGCCGCCGGACTACTTCCGGCTGCTCCCCGACGACATCGCCCGGCAGCTGCTGCGCGGCATCCTCGGCGCCGACCGCGCGGCCTTCCTCACCCGGCGCTGGGCGGACGCCTTCACCGCCTGCTGCACCGGACTGCTCGGCGAGCCGCCGGCCACCCGCATCGGCGTGCACGGCCTGGGCGCGGACGCAGGCTTCCTGCGCGAGCGCTCGCACCGGCCGGACGTCGAGGAGCGGCTCGCCGGCCTCCGCGAGCAGACGGGGGCGCGCCGCAAGGTCATCGTCCGCGTCGACCGCACCGAGCTGTCCAAGAACATCGTGCGCGGGCTGCACGCCTACCGTGAGCTGCTCACCGAGCGCCCGCAGTGGCGCGGCGAGGTCGTGCACGTGGCGTTCGCGTACCCGTCCCGGCAGGACCTCGCCGTCTACCGCGACTACACCGCCGAGGTGGCCCGGGTCGCCGACGCGATCAACACGGAGTTCGGCACGGCGGGCTGGCAGCCGGTGGTGCTGCACGTCAAGGACGACTTCGCCCGCTCGCTGGCCGCGTACCGGCTGGCGGACGTGGCGCTGGTCAACCCGATCCGGGACGGCATGAACCTCGTCGCCAAGGAGATCCCCGTCGTGTCCGACGACGGCTGCGCCCTGGTCCTCTCGCGCGAGGCGGGGGCGTACGAGGACCTCGGCGAGCACGCGATCGTGGTCAACCCGTACGACGTGACGGGCACGGCCGACGCCCTCCACGAGGCCCTGTCGATGGAGCCCGGGGACCGCGCGGAGCGCACCAAGCGACTGGCCGCCGCGGCGACGGCGCTACCGCCCCAGCAGTGGTTCCTGGACCAGCTCGACGCCCTGTCACCGCAGACGCGGTAGCGCGGAAGCCCCGGCAGCCCGGCAGCCGGGGCAACACAGGCCCCAGAGACCGCTTCTGAGTTACGGTCAGCGTCCCCGGCGCCGCGGGTCGGACCCTCCGGTCCGCGGCCCCGTCAGGCGGCGGCAAACGAGCGCACGGCTCGCGTGACGGCGCGCGGCCCGAAAAAGTATTCGCTGCACGCGTCTTGCCCTCTGCCGTATACCCAGCAGTAACCTTCCGTCACCCCTCGTACGGCACCGGTGCCTCACTCCGCGGCTCCGTCGGAACCCCCCCATTCCGCCGGCCGCTCCTCAGTCATCCCGCAATCCGGGAACGACGACCGCCCCCGTGCGCTGCCCCACTACCCGAAACTTTGTGAGGTCACTGTGAGAAAACACCTGACCGTGGCAGCTGTGGCCGGCCTTCTGCTGACCCTGCAGGCCATGACTCCGGCCGGCGCGGCCGGTACGTCGGCGGACAACTCCACGAGCGATCCGATCCTGTTCGTCCACGGCTACAACGGCAGCGGGTCGAACTGGAACACGATGGCGGACCGATTCAAAACCGACGGCTGGCCCGCCTCGCACCTCGATCAGTGGAACTACAACTCGAGCCAGTCCAACGCGGACACCGCCCGGCAGCTCGCCACCGAGGTCGACCGGCTGCTCGCCGCCACCGGAGCCGCGAAGGTCGACGTCGTCACCCACTCCATGGGCGGGCTCTCCTCCCGCTACTACGCCAAGAACCTCGGCGGCGACACAAAGATCGACGCCTGGGTGTCGCTCGGCGGACCCAACCACGGCACCGACACGGCCAACAGCTGCTTCGACACCTCGTGCTACGAGATGCGCATCGGCTCCGACTTCCTGGCCGCCCTCAACTCCGGTGACGAGTCACCGGGCAGCCCGCGGTACGCGACCTGGTGGTCGCCCTGCGACACGATCATCAACCCCGACAGCAGCGTCGCCGTCTCCGGCGCCACCAACTCGCGCACGGCCTGCCTGAGCCACAGCGGGCTGCTGACCGACGCCACCGTCTACAGCCAGGTCCGGGACAACGTCAACCGCTGATGACCGCTCCGGGCCGGCCGCACCTCCCCGCGGCCGGCCCGGAGCGACAGCCCGCCCGCCGTCCGCCGGCTACCCGGCGGACGGCGGCAGCGCGTCGGCCAGGGCGGCCAGGAGGCCGGCCACCCCGGCCGGGCCGTCGACCACCACGTCCGCGCGCCGGGCCAACTCCTCCGCGCCCTCCCCGGACGCCGCCGCACTGCACACCAGCAGCCCCGCCACGCCCTCCGACCTGAGCTGCTCCACCGCGTCGTAGGCCGCCAGGTCCCCCAGATCGTCCCCGGCATACAGGACCACGCCCGCGCCCGTGTCCCGTACGTGGCCGGTGAGGGCCAGCCCCTTGTCGACGCCCGGCGGGCGCAACTCCAGCACCATGCGGCCGGGCTCGACGAGCAGTCCGTGCCGCTCCGCCAACTCACGCAGCGGCTCGCGCAGCAGTTCGAAGACTGCCTGGGGGGCCGCCGCGCGCCGGGTGTGCACGGCCACAGAGCGCCCCTTGTCCTCCACCCAGGTGCCGTCACCGGCCCCGGTGCGTTCGAGCACCCCGGGCAACTCCTCGCGGACGGCCGCGACGCCGGGGTGCGGTGGGGGCGCGCTGACGGTCCCGTCCGCCGCCTCCCAGCGCTCGGCGCCGTAGTGCCCGAGCACGACGAGGTGGTCGAGGCCGGACACCCCGGCGAAGCCGCCGTGCCGTACAGCGGCTTCGGCCGGACGGCCGGTGATCACGGCGACCGAGCCGAGCGCCGGCGCGAGCCGCGCCAGCGCGGGCACCGCCCGGGGATGGGCGCGCGCTCTCTCCGGATCGGCCACGATCGGCGCGAGCGTGCCATCGAAGTCGAGGGCCACGACGGACTCTCCGGGCCGCTGCAGCAGAGCGGCGAGGCCCGCACGTCCGGCGGCGGTGACAGGAGTCGGCAGGGTGTTCGGATGACTGCCCATACAACGACCCTACCGGCGCCCCCGCCGAACGACCGGCACCCGAACAACCCCCGACCCGCCCGGAACCGGGCACCCGAACCAGCCGCAGCCGAGACGAGAACGAAAGGTCAGGCAGGACCGGCACCTGTACCTGCACCAGCCGAAACGGGAACGGAGGAGGCCAGGGGTCCGGAACAACCAGCGGGAACGACCCGCAGCGGGGCGGGAACGGGAGGGGGCGGGGCCGCAGGGAGGGGCCTGGAACAATTCCGTGTATGTGTGGCCGCAGCAAACCCGAACAACACAGCCCCGGCTTCACCGGCCGTAAATATGCGGTGGAAGGCCCCTCCCGGAGGCTCCGGCCCCGGCACCCACCACACGGCCCACCCCGGCCCACGCAGGCCCCGTCCACCGTCCACCGTCCACCGGATCACCGACGCCCGCGGCGCGCCTCCCGGATCCGGCGGAGGCGGTTGACGGTGACCGGGTCGTGGGCCAGCGCGTGCGGGTCGTCGAGGAGGGCGTTGAGGAGCTGGTAGTAACGGGCCGGCGAGAGCCCGAGCTGCTCTCTGATGGCCCGTTCCTTGACGCCCGGGCCCGGCCAGGAGCGGCGTTCGAGGGCGAGGACGGCGCGGTCCCGGTCGGTCAGCCCCCGGCCGCCGTCCGCCGCAGCGCTCGCCTCGTCAGTCACATCATCCAACATAGCGGGGCCCGCGGCTGAACCCTCCCCGCCCCCGGAACGCCCCGGACCCCGCCCCCGGACCCGACGACGAACCCCAGCACCGGCCTCGGCACCGGCACCCGCTCACCCCGTCGCGCTGTCCAGGGCCATGGCGTCGCGCTGGATCCGGGAGAGCACGCTCCCCGGGTCACCGTCGGGCTGGACGACCGTGCCCATCTCCTCCTTGACGGCCTTGCTGACGCCGGCCCAGGAGGTCTTGTTCGACGGGTAGAACGCGGCGTTCGGGAGCTGGTCGAGGAACTCCCACAGGTGCTTGTTGCCCTTGTCGGCGCGCATCGCCTCGGAGGCGGCCGTCGTGACCGGCAGCAGGTCGTACTGCTCGGCCAGCTTCAGCACGCTCTTCTCGCTGTACACGAAGTCGAGGAACTTGCCGACCTCGTCCCGGTGCCCGTTCTTCTTCTTAAAGGCCATCAGCCAGTCGGCGACGCCCATCGTCGCCGTCGCCTCGCCGTCCTTGCCGGGGAGCGGGGCCATCCCGTACTTCACGCCGTGCTTCTCGGCCTGCTGCATCAGCGTGGGGTGGCCGTTGAGCATGCCGACGTCGCCGCGGGCGAAGGCGTCGAAGGCGTCCTGCCGGTTGAGCGCGGCGGGGTCGGTGCCGGTGAGACCCTTGCCGACCAGCTCGTCGCGCAGCCACTCGAACGTCTGCGCGTTCTCGGGCGAGTCGATGATGTAGGTGTTGATCGCGTCGGTGTAGCCGCCGTCGCCGCTGAGCATCCACATCATGGTCTCGGCCTGCGTCTCCTCGGGGCCGAGGGGCAGCGCGTACGGCATCTTCACCCCGGACTCCTTGAGGGCGGAAGCGGCCTTCTGGAGGTCTTCCCAGCTCTTCGGGGGCTGCTCGATGCCCGCCTTCGCGAAGAGGGTCTTGTTGTAGAACAGCAGCCGGGTGCTGGCCGCGAACGGCAGCCCGTACTGCACCCGGTGGACCTCGCCCGCCTCCGCGAGGCCGGGCAGGAAGTCGGCCTGGGCCGGGATGGAGAGCAGCTGGTCGGCGCTGTAGAGCTTGTCGGCGGCGGCGTAGTCGGCGTACGCGCCTATCTGCGCGATGTCGGGCGCCTCGCCGCGCTCGACCATCTCGGCGACCTTCCGGTCGACCTCCGACCAGCTGTAGACGTTGACGTCGATGCTGATGCCGGGATGCTGCGACTCGAATTCCCGGGCGAGCTCGCCCCAGTACTTCTGCGAGCTGTTGACCTCGCGGTCGCCGTAGTCCGCGGCGACGAGCTNNGTCACGTCATCATCGGGACCGGCGCCGCATCCGGAGATCGTGAAGGTCATGACCGCCGCGACGCCTGCCGCCATGAACCTCAAGTAGCGCCGCTGCACTGCCTGTACCGCCCTTTGCCTGGAAGATTTCCCCTAGCCGTCACGCCCCCGTACGGCTCGCGAGGCGCGAGTCTGCACCACCGGCCCCCATAAGGTCTACACCACCCCGGAAAGCGGCTCGAAACCATCCCCGGTCTCGGCCGGACCTGTCCGGTAATCGGACGTTTCACTCCGAAAGAACAGTGGACTAGACCTCTCGCTCCTGCCGCGCGAGACTGTCCCCGTGAGACACGTCATCGCCCTCGATGTGGGCGGCACCGGGATGAAGGCCGCCCTCGTCGGGCCGGGCGGCACGCTTCTGCACGAGGCCCGCCGGCCCACCCGGCGCGAGCGCGGCCCCGAGGCCGTCGTCGCGTCGATCCTCGACTTCGCGGGTGAGCTGCGCGCGCACGGCCTGAGCACGTACGGGGAACCGGCCGCCGCCGCGGGCGTGGCCGTCCCCGGCATCGTCGACG
>DOWQ01000510.1:0-3623 GCA_003519485.1 Streptomyces sp.
GGACGGCGGGCAGTACGGCGGCGACCAGGACGGCGGGCAGTACGGCGGCGACCAGGACGGCGCGCAGGGCGACGGCGGCCAGCAGGACGGGCAGGACGGCGGCCAGGGCGACGGCGGCCACGACGGCGGGGGCCAGGGTGACGGCGCGCCGCCGGCCGGTCCCTCCCCCGAGGACTTCGTCGACATCAAGTCCGTCGAGCCCAACGCCGAGGACCCCGGCCGGCAGGAGGACGCCTCCACCGGCACCTTCAACAGCGACTGCGGGGTCAATGAGAACGGCAAGTTCAACTCGGACAACGTCATCGCGGCGCCCGGTGTGTCCAACGGCGCCCACCACATGCACGACTACACCGGAAACCAGGACACCAACGCGTTCTCGACCGACGACAGCCTCGCCCGGGGCGAGACCAGCTGCGTCAACCAGGAGGACCAGTCCACGTACTACTGGCCCGTGCTGCGGGCGCTGAACGCCGGTGACGGGCAGGACCTCGACGAGCCCGGCGGTGGCCAGGACGGCAACGTCGGCACGATCCTCCAGCCCACCGAGGTGACCCTGGAGTTCCAGGGCAGCCCGGTCGGCGACGTGGTGGAGATGCCGCGCTTCCTGCGGATCATCACCGGTGACGCGAAGTCCTTCGCCAACGGCCCCGCCAACGCCAACGCCTCGTGGAGCTGTACGGGCTTCGAGGACCGGCAGCTCGCGGACAAGTACCCGCTGTGCCCGGAGAACAGCCAGGTCGTCCGCAAGTTCGAGTTCCAGAGCTGCTGGGACGGCCGGAACACCGACAGCGCCAACCACCGTACGCACATGGACTTCGCCAACGAGGACGGCTCCTGCGACAACGGCTTCGTGGCCGTGCCGAAGCTTGTCCAGCGCATCGTCTACGACGTGCCGGAGGGTCCGAACTTCGCTGTCGACTCGTTCCCCGAGCAGCTCCACAAGCCGGTCACGGACCACGGTGACTTCATCAATGTGATGTCCGAGGGTCTGATGTCCGAGGCGGTGGACTGCATCAACAACGGCCGGGACTGCGACTGACGCCGCAGCCCCGGCCGCCTCGAACACGCTGCGCGGTCAGCTCCCGTGGTGGCCCTCGTGACCGCCCTGGCCGGCCTGACCGCCCTGACCGCCCTGGCCGCCCTGGCTGTCATGACCGTTCCGGTCTCCATGGCCGTCATGACCGCCCCGGCCGGGCGTCCCGGGGGGGCCGGAGTGGGTCCCGGCACCCCCGGAGTGCGCGGGGGCGGTCTCGATCTCCCCGCCGAGCCGGCCGCGCAGCGTACCGAGCACCCCGGGGTCGCCCACGGCGACCCATTTGGGCCCCACCAGGTACGAGCCCCCGTACGCCTGTGCCTCGGACAGCCAGTCCTGCTGTCCGCGGTTGGTGGCGAACGTCGTCAGCACATAGCGGCCGTCGCCGCCCTTCGCGCCACTCCCCTCGCCGCCCTTCGCGCCCTTCTCAGCGGCGCCGCCCTTCGTACCGCAGACGCCCTGACGCAGTTCGGCGGCGTCCGTCTGCATGTCCGGCTCGCAGCCGGCCTTCTCGGCCAGCTGCTCCAGCGTGCCCGTCGCCGTGCTGGGCGGCTTCTGTGCGTCCTTGCCGTCGCCGGAGCCGCTGCCCGAGCTGCCCGAGCCTTCGCAGCCGGTGAGCAGCAGCACGCCGGACAGCGCCGCCGCGGCGGCGCCGGCCCGAGGATTGAGTCGCATGGTCGGACCCTCCCGATGGTTCTTCCCCCACACGCCGTCCATCGTGCCTTCCCGAACGGCTCCAGGACCGCGGAACGCCGGTTGGCGCGCCCCATTGCCCCGCCCCATTCCGGTCATTACCGTGCACAACTCACGCAACCGTTGTCGCTTTGCTACGCACAGTGGGGAGCGCAGTGACCGAATTGTCCAGACGAGTGCTGTTGGGGGTCGCCGGAGCGTTCGGCGTCGGCGCGGCTCTCAGCAGCCATTCCCCCGCCCATGCGGAGGAACAGCCATTCGATACCGCCCCGGCGCAGGAAGCGCTGGGGCGACTGCTGCCCGGGCACGCCGCGCAGTTCCGCCTGCGGGCCCTCGCCGACCGGGAGGAGCACTTCCGCGTCACCGGCTCCGCCGGCCGTATCGAGGTGTCGGGCACCAGTCCGGCGGTCCTCCTCACCGGGGTGAACTGGTACCTCAAATACGTCTGCCGCGCCCATATCTCCTGGTCGGGCAACCAGACCGCGCTGCCGGACCGGCTGCCCGCACCGGACGCCCCGCTCGCCCGGTCCGCGACCGTGCCGAACCGCTTCGCGCTCAACGACACGCACGACGGCTACACCGCCCCCTACGCCGACTGGCCGCACTGGGAACGCCTGATCGACGTCATGGCGCTGCACGGCTGCAACGAGGTGCTGGTCACGGCCGGCCAGGAGGCCGTCTACCACCGGGTGCTCCAGGACTTCGGCTACAGCGACGCCGAGGCCCGCGCCTGGATCCCGGCCCCGTCCCACCAGCCGTGGTGGCTGCTCCAGAACATGAGCGGCTACGGCGGCCCCGTCAGCCCCGAGCTGCTCGCCCGCCGCACCGAGCTGGGCCGCCGCATCGCCGGCCGGATGCGCGAGCTGGGCATGTCTCCCGTGTGTCCCGGCTACTTCGGCACCGTCCCGGACGGCTTCGCCGACCGCAACGCCGACGCCCGTACGATCCCGCAGGGCACCTGGGCCGGGCTGCCGCGGCCCGACTGGCTCGACCCTCGCACCTCCGCCTTCCGCGCGGTCGCCGCCTCCTTCTACCGCCACCAGCAGGAGCTATTCGGGGCCGCCGACCACTTCAAGATGGACCTGCTGCACGAGGGCGGCAACCCGGGCGACGTCCCCGTGCCCGACGCGGCGCGCGCCGTCGAGTCCGGCCTGCGCACCGCCCACCCCGACTCCGTATGGGTGATCCTCGGCTGGCAGGAGAACCCGCGCCGCGACCTCCTCGACGCCCTGGACAAGGACCGGATGCTCGTCGTCGACGGGCTCTCGGACCTCGACACGGTGACCGACCGCGAAGCCGACTGGGGCGGCACGCCGTACGCCTTCGGCACCATCCCGAACTTCGGCGGGCGCACCACGATCGGCGCCAAGACCCACATGTGGGCCGACCGCTTCACCGTCTGGCGCGACAAGCCCGGCAGCAAGCTCACCGGCACCGCCTACATGGCCGAGGCCGCCGAGCGGGACCCCGCCGCGTTCGAACTCTTCAGCGAGCTGGCCTGGCGGGCGGAGCCGGTGGACCGCGCCGCCTGGTTCGCGGAGTACGCCGACCTCCGCTACGGGGAGCGCGATGACCACGCGCGCGACGCCTTCGCCGCGCTGCGCGACACGGCGTACGAGATCAGCAGCCGCGACGGCCGCCCGCACGACAGCATCTTCGCCGCCCGCCCCAGCCTCACCGCGCGGTCCGGCACGCACTACGCCACCCACACCCCCGCCTTCGACCCCGCCTCCTTCGACGCGGCCTTCGNNGACACCGCCCGCCAGGCGCTCGCGAACCGCTCCTGGCAGCTGCTGCCCCAGCTGCGCACCGCCTACGAGCGCAAGGACCGGGCCGCCTTCCGGGAGCTCGCGGACCTCTGGCTGCGACTGATGCGGCTCAGCGACGACATGACCGG
>DOWQ01000510.1:3665-4183 GCA_003519485.1 Streptomyces sp.
TGGAGCGCACCGCCCGCACCCTGATCACCACCTGGGCCGACCGGCCCACCGCGGAGGGCGGACGGCTCGCCAACTACGCCAACCGTGACTGGAACGGCCTCATCGGCGACTTCCACCTCCCCCAGTGGCAGAGCTATCTGGACGAGCTGGACGACGCCCTCGCCGAGGACCGCGCGCCCCGGGCCTTCGACTGGTACGCCGTCGAGGAGGCCTGGACCCGGGAGCGCAAGCCGTACCCGCAGCGGCCCGTCACGGACGCCTACCGCACCGCGCAGCTCGTCCACCGGACGCTGGCCGGTGCCCCGTACCAGGGCAGCGTCACGGTCACCGCCGAGCCGGTGACGCTGCCGCCCGGCGGCGCCGCGACGCTCACCGCCGTCTTCCACAACGTCAACGGTCTCGCGCCCACCGGCCGCGTCGACTTCGCCCTCTCCGGTCCGGACGCCGAGCCGCTCGGCGACACCTCACTGCCGAGCGTCCCGGCGGGCGGCGACGGCGCGGCCGGCTGGCGGGCGGCC
>DOWQ01000745.1:0-173 GCA_003519485.1 Streptomyces sp.
CCCGTGTCCCGGAATGGAGCAGCCGTGTCGAGTACGGAGCGCAGCATCGCCGCCGCCGAGGCCCACAGCGCGCACAACTACCATCCGCTGCCGGTGGTCGTGGCCTCGGCCGAGGGCGCGTGGGTGACCGATGTCGAGGGGCGGCGCCATCTCGACCTGCTCGCGGGCTACTC
>DOWQ01000745.1:190-4291 GCA_003519485.1 Streptomyces sp.
TGGTGCTGCCGATGAACACCGGCGCGGAGGCCGTCGAGACGGCCGTGAAGACGGCCCGCAAGTGGGGGTACCGGGTCAAGGGCGTGCCGGACGGCCGGGCCCGGATCGTCGTCGCGGACAACAACTTCCACGGCCGGACGACGACCATCGTCAGCTTCTCCACCGACCCCGAGGCGCGGGCCGACTTCGGCCCGTACACCCCCGGCTTCACGATCGTCCCGTACGGCGACCTCCCGGCGCTCGAAGCCGCGGTCGACGCGGACACGGTGGCCGTGCTCCTGGAGCCCATCCAGGGCGAGGCGGGGGTGCTGGTGCCGCCGGCCGGCTATCTGCCGGGCGTGCGCGAGCTGACCCGCGCCCGCGGCGTGCTGTTCATCGCCGACGAGATCCAGTCCGGCCTGGGCCGTACGGGCCGCACCTTCGCCTGCGAGCACGAGGGCGTCGTCCCGGACATGTACGTGCTCGGCAAGGCGCTCGGCGGCGGGGTCGTCCCGGTCTCCGCCGTGGTGTCCTCCCGCGAGGTGCTGGGGGTGTACCGGCCCGGCGAGCACGGCTCGACCTTCGGCGGCAACCCGCTGGCCTGCGCCGTCGCCCTCGAGGTCATCGACATGCTGCGGTCCGGCGAGTACCAGCGGCGGGCCGCGGAGCTGGGCGACCACCTGCACCGGGAGCTGGGCCGGCTGGTGGGTGGGGGCGGGGTGGAGGCCGTACGCGGCCGGGGCCTCTGGGCCGGCATCGACCTCGCGCCGGGACACGGCACGGGCCGGCAGCTCTCCGAGCGGCTGCTCGCCCGCCGTGTGCTGGTCAAGGACACCCACGGCTCCACGATCCGGATCGCCCCGCCGCTGGTGATCAGCGAGGAGGACCTGGACTGGGGCCTCGACCAGCTGCGGAACGTCCTGCGGCCTGCCTGAGCGACCGGGAGGCCTCCGGCACCCGGGGGCCATGCGCAGGCAGAAGCCGGCCGGCGTCGAAGTTTTCGCGCCCTCCCAGGGGGATTGACTGTGCGTCTTGTCACCGAACAGGTCGCCGAGGGTATTCAGCGCCTGCTCGACCGAGGGGTCGGTCCACTTGATCTGGTCCAGCCGTCCGCTCCGCCGACGGAGACCGGCGCGACGCCGGAGTCGGAGAGCGTCCGGGCCGCCCCGACCGGGCCGGAGCTCACGACAGGACGCGGCAGAGCGCCTCCAGCGCGGCGCCGAAGGCGTGGTCGGGCGGGCTGCCGTAGCCGACGACGAGGCCGTCCGGGCCCGGGGTGCCCGGGTCGTGGCAGAACCTGCTCAGGCCCTCCAGCGCCAGGCCGTTCCGGGCCGCCTCGCGGAGTACGGACCGCTCGGTGCCGGGCGGGAGTTCGAGTACGGCGTGCAGACCGGCCGCGATGCCGGTGACCGGGATGTGCGGGGCGTGCTCGGCGACCGCCGCGACGAGCTGGTCCCGGCGCCGACGGTAGCTCAGCCGCATGGAGCGCACGTGCCGGTCGTAGCCGCCGCTCGTGATGAACTCCGCCAGGGTGAGCTGGTCCGGCGTCCCCGTCATGGCCTCGGCCGGGCTCTTGGCCGCCAGGACCTTCCGCTGGCGTTCAGCGCGCAATCCTGGGTGTTCCCGTGTGGATCTCTTCGTTCATGTCGGGCACGGATGTTCTCACCTATGAGGCGGACCAGATATTCGCCGTGTGGCACAAAAAATGCGAGCTTTCAGATCTCCGATCAATTCGGATTCCTGGAGGATGGCAGTGCTGTTCGCGCTATCGCCCGTGCCGCTATCGCCGTTCCCAACGCTTCCGCTGTAGTGAAAATCACCGTTACCGCTTAAGAGGAGTTCCACCATGTCTTTCTTCAACACTGATGGACGCGGGGACCGCCTGATGATCGCTGGGTGGTCGTCGGGAGCTTTCAGCGTTCGCTAGGTCCCGCTCTCCAGAGCCTTCAATCCCTGGTATGCCTCCCGCAAGTCTGTGGCTTCCGGCAATTGCCGGGTCTCTACTGCCTTGACGACCTCCAGTGCTCGCCAGTAATTCGAGGGGACAATGCGACCAGAGAGGATCGCCCGCTGAGCGGCACTGCACGCTTCGTCTAGACGGTCGCCACCAAGCAACGCCAAGGCCAAATCGATATTTGCCGAAGCGACCCGGCGCGGCCATTTGTGAATATCGTCAGCGGGGGCCAGTCTGGAAATCACCTCCCGCGCGTACGTTTCAGCGGCAGGGTCTCCAATCCAAGCTAGTGTCGTTGCCGTGTAGGCAAGAAACTTGCCGGGGTCGTACTGGTAGTGGTGCTCAGTACCCTTTCTCTGAACGAGCGCTGCCGACATTCGCTGCACTTTCTCTATGGCGACGTAAGTCTCTTTCCCATCACCAAGACGCGCCCTAGCCCTTCCTTCTTGGGCTGTGGCCTGAATAGCAACTGAGCTTCCGATGGGTGCTAGTTGCTGGGCAAGTTGGGACAGCTCAAGTGCGCGTCCGTACTCGCCATCCGTTAGAACCCGCCAAGCGTCCGTCTCATAGCACCACGCTTCGATTTCGGAATGGTCGGCATGTTGAGCGAGCGCGGCCGCCGTTTGTAGCCGGGCTGTCGCCGCGTGTTCCTGGTTAAGGTCAATATGGAGGGTGGCACCCAATAGGTGAAACCATCCGCCGACGACAAACAATCGCCGTTGTTCACCTAGCGTCATGCGTGCATCCAGGAGATGAGCAACGTAAGAAGAGTGTTTGCGTATACGCTCCAACAAGTCCTGTGGCGGAGACACAGGGTATTTCATGGCCAACTCATCAAATGCCCGTTCGAGTCGGTTAAGTGTCTCCGCCCCTACGTCGCTGGCTCCTACGCGCCGCGCCAACTCAAGCGCTTCGAATTCGTCGTCAGTAGCAGGCGCGGTAACGGCAAGCCATGGACTAGATGGCTGGGCCAGTGCGTAGGCATCTGGAACCAGGAGAACGTCAAGTTCGGCTGCCGTGACGCGCAAAATTTTGGCGATCTTTGGCCTTTGCCAGGGCTGCGGCTCATTGTCTCCCTTCTCCCAGCGCTGGACCGTTGAGCGGTCAACCCCGGTCGCTTCCGCGAATTCCTCTTGATTGAATCCGCACGCCTTTCGCCGCTCCGCGAATTTCCGCCGCCTGCTGGTCATCTTGCGCGTCCTCTCCCTCCGGATGCTGTCCGCCCAGGTCAGCGTATCCACTGCGGCCGGTGTGCAGGCCGTGTGAGGCGTAACTGCGGCTTTTCTGCGGTGGTGTTGATCTCTGTGCGGGGCTTGTCTGGGGTGGCTACATGGAGGGTCCGATACCGGTAGGGATGCTGTGGGAGTTGATCGGTATGGCAGCGCTGAAGGAGCTTGACCGGCTTGTATCGGATCTCGCGGACGCCCTAGGCGTGCTCTGGGACGGACCCGTGGGGGAGTCGGCAGACGGCGCAGATATCGCGTCCGGATCGATGGCCTACCCACCGTGCCAGTGCCCCCGGCACCGCAAGAGCCGGACCCCCGCCCGGACACCGGTAGAGCGTGGCCTGAGCGCCCGTGTGGCGGAAATCAACGGCCGTAGTGGAAGGGGCGTTTGGTGACTCGCAGCGTCATGCGGTTCGTGCCGTACACGATCGCTCAAGACATGACCGCGTGGCCCGAATACGCGGCACGCTGCGTGTCCGGGGAAGACAGGGAATGCGGCGCTGAGTCGGACGCCAAGAGCGATCCGGCAGACGTTGAGAAGTGGATGACTTCCCACGTGCGCGTTACCGGGCATTGCCGCTTCCGGCGCATCTTCGCGGACTACGCAGAGTTCGAGCCCCCGGAAGCGCCGCATCGTTACCGGTGAAGTGGTCGAGCACGCGCGCGCCATAGAGACACCAAGCCCGCTTGCAATCGAACCCCGAAGGGCAACCGCATGAGCGTCTTAGCATCCGTGGCGAGATTCACGGGCGTACTCATGATTATGATGATCAGTTCCTCAGTCGGCTTCGTGCTGGGCGCAACCCTGGCAATGGGTGGATAGCCGCCCTCACAGATTCCGCCCCTGCCGGATGGAACCCGAAATGTGCTCCCTCACGGATCAGGTAGTCCCGGTAGGGGCGGGCTCAACCCCCGGGCGGCTAGTGTCTCGTGATCCTGTTC
>DOWQ01000474.1 GCA_003519485.1 Streptomyces sp.
GCCCGCGTCCGAGCCCGCGTCGCGCGGGCCGTCCGGCACCCGGGACGCATGCGATCCGCCGCGCCGCGCCGAGGGACCGAGGCACGCGCCGAGGAGCTGCCGCCGCGCCAAGAGCCCGCGCCGCACCGGGAGACCGCGGCGCCAGGAGACCCCGGCGCGCCAGGACCGCTGCGCGCCGCGAGCCCCCGCGCTCCGTCAGTGGCGCTCGGACTTGGCGCTGCGCGACATCAGGTCCTTCAGCGCCACCAGCGGCGGCTTCCCCTCGTGCACGATCTCCACCACCGTTTCCGTGATCGGCATGTCGACGCCGTGCCGCCGGGCCAGGTCCCGTACGGACCGGCACGACTTGACGCCCTCCGCGGTCTGGGTAGTGACGGCCATCGTCTCCTCCAGCGTCATGCCGCGCCCGAGGTTCGTGCCGAAGGTGTGGTTCCGGGACAGCGGCGAGGAGCAGGTGGCGACCAGGTCGCCCATGCCCGCCAGGCCCGCGAAGGTGTGCGCGTTGGCGCCCATCGCGGCGCCGAGCCGGCTGGTCTCGGCCAGTCCGCGCGTTATCAGCGACGCCTTGGCGTTGTCCCCGAGTCCCATCCCGTCGGCGATGCCCACGGCCAGCCCGATGACGTTCTTGACCGCCCCGCCCAGCTCGCAGCCGACCACGTCGGTGTTGGTGTACGGGCGGAAGTACGGCGTGTGGCACGCCGCCTGGAGCCGCTGGGCGACGGCCTCGTCGGCGCAGGCGACGACGGCGGCGGCGGGCTGCCGGGCGGCGATCTCCTTGGCCAGGTTGGGGCCGGTGAGCACGGCGACGCGCTCGGCCGGCGCCTTGGCGACCTCCTCGATCACCTCGCTCATCCGCTTGGCGGTGCCCAGTTCGACACCCTTCATCAGACTGACGAGGATCGTGTCGGGCGGCAGCAGCGGCGCCCACCGGGCGAGATTCTCGCGCAGCGTCTGGGACGGCACCGCGAGCACCGTGAAATCGGCGTCCCCGGCGGCCTCCGCCGGGTCGGTGGTGGCCCGCACCGTGGGGGACAGTTCCACCCCCGGCAGGTAGTCGGGGTTGCTGCGGCCGGTGTTGATGGCGTCGGCCAGTTCCTGGCGGCGGCCCCAGAGGGTCACCCGGCAGCCGGCGTCGCCGAGAACCATCGCGAAGGCGGTGCCCCAGGAGCCGGTTCCGAAGACGGCGCAGCGCGTCACGCGCTCTCCCCCTGTTCCTGCTGTTCGTGCGTCGGGCCGCGCTGCTCGGCGCGGGCGTCGCGGTGATCGTACGGGTGTGCCGGTGCGGGCTCGTCCCGGATATCCGCGAGCAGCCCGGTGATCGAGGCCATGATGGTGTCGGTGGCGGCGCGCAGCACCTCCGCGGTCGGCTCCCGCCCGTAATAGGCGGAGAGGTCGACGGGCGGGCCGGCCAGCACCCGGAGCGTCTTGCGGGGGAAGAGACGGACCTTGTTCTTCTCCGCGTACGGGGGTATCGCCTCGTTGGCGCCCCACTGGGCCACCGGGATCACCGGGACGCCGGTGATCAGAGCGACCCGGGCGGCGCCGGTCTTGCCCTGCATCGGCCAGTGCCCGGGGTCGCGGGTGAGAGTGCCCTCCGGGTAGAAGGCCACGCACTCGCCCCTGTTGATCGCGGCGACGGCGGCCCGGAAGGCGTTGGCGGCGTCGGTGGACTCCCGGTAGACGGGGATCTGCCCCATGCCGTGCAGCATCGTGCCGACGAACGGCATTCGGAAAAGAGATGCCTTGGCGAGGAATCGCGGCACGCGCCCGGTGTTGTACTGGAAGTGCGCATACGAGAGCGGGTCCAGGGCCGAGTTGTGATTGACCGTGGTGATGAATCCCCCGTCGGCCGGAATGTGCTCCATTCCCTGCCAGTCCCGCTCGAAGAACACCACCAGCGGCGGTTTCGCGATCGCCGCGGCCAAGCGGTACCAGAAGCCGATTCTGCGGCGGGACACTCGGACACCCTCCTCATGGGACCTGCTGAGCTGCGGGCGGGCAGCCGCACAAGTGTCGCCCCAGGGTCCCCGTATGTCGAGAACACCGTAACCCCGCGGGACGGCCGCGGCTCGGGCAGCGGGGGACAATGACGCGATGGACGGGAACGGCAGGGGCGGGCGCTGGTCGCTGGTGATACCACTGAAGCGATTGGCCGTGGCCAAGAGCAGGCTGACGGACGCCGCCGGGGACGGCCTGCGGCCCGGTTTGGCGCTGGCGTTCGCGCAGGACACCGTGGCCGCCGCGACGGCCTGTCCGGGGGTCGGCGATGTGGTGGTCGTCACGGACGATCCGCTGGCCGGCACGGAGCTGACGGGCCTCGGTGCCCGGGTGGTGCCGGACGTCCCGGCGGCCGGTCTGAACGCCGCGCTGGCGTACGGGGCGCGGATCGCCCGGGAGCGGCGGCCGGGCGGCGCGGTGGCGGCACTGAACGCGGATCTGCCCGCGTTGCGCACCGGGGACCTGACGCGGGTCCTGGCGGCCGCCGCCGCATTTCCGCGGGCTTTTCTGGCGGACGCCGGCGGAATCGGGACGACTTTTCTGTCAGCGGCCCCGGGGTGCGAACTCGCACCGGCATTCGGCGGCCGTTCCCGGGCCCGGCACCGGGCGTCCGGAGCCGCCGAAATCGTCGTCGCGGAGGTGGATTCCGTACGCCGCGATGTGGACACCGGAGAGGATCTCCGGGCCGCTCTGGCGCTCGGGGTGGGATTCCGTACGGCCGCCCTCACCGAGGGGCTGCTGATCCCGGAATAGGCCCTAGGCTGCTCGTATGCAGGCGACCGCTTACACATACGACTCCGAGACCCGCTCCGGCAGCGTGCTGCTGGACGACGGCACCCCGATGGACTTCGGCGCGGCGGCGTTCGACGCGGGCGGGTTGCGGCTGCTGCGGCCGGGCCAGCGGGTGCGGATCGAACTCCGCGACGAGGCGGCGGACGGGGCCGGTGACGGCGCGGGCGCCGCGGGCGGG
>DOWQ01000610.1 GCA_003519485.1 Streptomyces sp.
CCGCGCCTGAGTCCGCGCCCGTACGGCGCCGACGGACCGGCACGCCGCGTCGAGGACGTCCATGCTGCCGGTGAGCGCTCCGGTGTGCGACCGGGCGGCCGCGCTGCCCGCCTCGCTGGCCCCCACGGCCAGTACCACCAGGGGCTTTCCGGCGGCGCGCAGGTCCCGCGCCGCGGCGAGGAAGCCGTCCGGGTCCCGTACCCCCTCGACGTAGACGATCACGGCCCTGGTCGCCTCGTCGGTGACCAGTCCGGCGAGCAACTCCTCGGTGCCGACGTCCTCCTGAGCGCCCACGGAGGCGAATCGGGAGACCCCGGAGCCGTGCCGGGCCAGCAGTCCGACCAGCTCCGAGCCCACCTGACCGCTCTGGGTGACCACCGCCACCGGCCCCGCGGTGAACCGGCCCCAGGCCAGAAACAGTTGCTCGGAGGTGTCCACGATGCCGAGCGACCCCGGCCCGACGAGCCGGGCGCCGGCGGCGGTGACACGGTCGGCCAGCTCCGCTGCCGGCGGGGGCCGGCCGGGTACCCGGTGCAGTCCGTCGGTGATCACGAGCACGGACGGGTTCCGGCCTCGAGGGCGTCGATGACGGCTCGTTCCACGCCGGGCGCGGGCACCACCACGGCCGTGAGATCCACCGGACCGGCCAACTCGCGGACGCTGCGTACGGTGCGCACGCCGCACACCTCGGCGCCGGAACGGTTCACCAGGTGCACCTCGCGCCGCGCGCGTCCGGCCAGCGCGCCGGAGGCGAGCCAGTGCCCCCACTTCGCCGGGTTGTCGCTCGCCCCGACGACGGCCACCGACCGGGGCGACCACAGGGACCGGAGCCCGTCCGTGGGGAAACCGGATGCGGGGGCAGCATCTGCGGTTGCGACATCCGCGGGGGCACCGGCCGGGAGTGGCCGGCGGGCGGTGTGTCCTTGGACGGCCACGGCGTCAGGGGCGGCCATCGAAGCTCCGCGAGATGATCAGGCGCTGGATGTCGGAGGTGCCTTCCTCGATCTCTTCGAGTTTCGCGTCGCGCATCCACTTCTCGACGAGGAACTCCCGCGAGTAGCCCCAGCCACCGAGCGTCTGCACCGCGCCCCAGGTGGCGAACATGGCCGTCTCGGAGGCGACCAGCTTGGCCATCGCCGACTCCCGGGCGGACGGCAGCCCCGCGTCGATCCGCTTCGCCGCCCGCCACGTCATCAGCCGCGCCGATTCCACCCGGGTGGCCATGTCCGCGAGCCGGAACGCCACCGCCTGGTGCTCGATGACCGGTTTGCCGAACTGCTTGCGCTGCCGCGCGTACTCCGTGGCGTACTCGGTGGCGGCGCGGGCCACGCCGGTGGCCGCGGCGGCCAGGATGGTGCGCGAGCGGTCGAAGGTGTGCATCAGCCCCCCGAACCCGGCCCCCTCCTCGCCGAGCCGGTCGCGCGCGTCGACCTCCACCTCGTCCAGTACGACCTCGGCGTTGATCAGGGCGCGCTGCCCCATCTTCTTCCAGGGCTCGGACACCTTGAGGCCGGGCGTGTCCCGGTGCACCACGAAGGCCGTGATGCCGCGGGAGCGCAGCTTCGGGTCGACCGTCGCGAAGACGATGTAGTACTCCGAGGCGCCCGCGTTGGAGATCCATGCCTTGCGCCCCGACAGGACGTAGCGGTCACCCTTGCGGACGGCGCGGGTGGCCAGGCTCGCCGCGTCGGACCCGGCGTCGGGCTCGGTGACCGTGAGTGAGGTCATCGGCGGGCGGGCCGCGGTGAGCGGGGTGAGGTAGCGGACGCGCTGCTCCTCGGTCCCCAGCTCGAGCACCGGGTGGCCGTAGAAGCCGTTGGCGGTCAGCAGATTGCCGATGGCCAGGTCGCCGGTGCACAGCTCCTCCTGTACGAGGCACTGGGTGAACACGTCGGTGAAGCCACCGCCGCCGTAGGCCTCGGGGAGCATGAAGGAGGTGAGCCCGACCTCGGCGGCGGAGTACCAGATGTCCCAGGGGACTTCGGTGTCGGCCTCGTCGACGGCGCGGGCGATGGGCCGGATCCGCTGCTCGGCGAAGGTCCGGCACAGGCCCAGGATGTCTTTCTGTTCGGTGGTGAGCTCGATCAACTCGGTCGGTAGACGCACTGGTGACTCCTCGTCAGCGGAAGAGGTGGTCCAAAGCACCCCGGGAGGCGCTCCGCTCCGAGCGTATAAATAACTGATTGGCCAGTCAATAATGCGGCCGACCGGAAACCCGGCTCGGCGCAGGCCGGCTCACAGCGGCAGGACGACCCGGTCGATGAACGACTGGCAGAGCGTGCGCATCCGGGCCAGGCTCATGTTCTGCGAGCCGGCCAGCACTTGCAGCGCGAGGCCGTCGAGCACACCGACGAGTAGGTTGGCGACCTCGACCGCGTCGGCGTCGCCGATCGTCCCGGCCGCCTGGCCGTCCCGGACGATGCCGGCGATCAGCCTGCGCCACTCGCCGTAGGCCCGGTCGTTGAGCTCCTGCAGGTCGGGCTCGTGGATGGCCTCGACCCACAGCTCCGCCCACACGTGCCAGGACTCGACGGTCTCCTCGTCCCCGGGCAGATAGGCGTCGACGAGGGCGCGCAGCTTGGTGACCGCGTCGTCCTCCGACTCCAGGATCGCCGTGCGGCGCGCGAACGAGTGGGCGACATTCTGCTCGAAAGCCGCATGGGAAAGGTCGCGCTTGTTGGTGAAGTAGTAGTGCACGATCCCCGAGGAGAGGCCCGCCTCCTGGGCCACGTCGGCGATCCGCAGCCCCCGGAAGCCCTTGCCGGCGATGACTTTGCACGCCGCACGGAGGATCTGCGCGCTCCGCTCCGCTTCGACATTGGGCCGGGCCATTGCGATGCTCCCTCTGCTGGCGGGCGGTCCGCCGACCACCAGCGGCCACTGTATCGGAGCTGATTCACCCGTCGGTCAAGTGCTCACGGGCTCCGGAGCCCGCCCCCTGCCGGCCGGCTCGCGCAGCCGCTGACGCCCCTGCCCCTGGGCGGCGCTGCGGCAGCTCCTCGGCATGCTGCCTCTGCCAGTGCTCATGGAGCGAGTCGAGGCCCGACCCCGTGAACGCCGGACCGGACCGGCCCCGGAGGTCGGAGAGCGGACAGGGCCGGCTCAGCGAACCAGCGGCGAAGCACAGGACACGAACGCCTCGATGGCCTGCTTCGCCCGGCGGTCCCGGGCATCCCGGTCCGCGCTGTCCTGTGCGTTCGATACATCCCACGTGCACTGATAGGCCCGCTTGGCCGCAAGGACGACGTCTCCGTCATCGGTGAGCAGCCTGACCCGGTAGAGCGCTTGCCGCGCCACCGTCCGGAGACGGTGCGCCTCGTCCCGCGCCCGGAGGAACGCCTCTCCGTCCGGGGCCTCCTGCTTGCGGTACCAGCGGTCGGCCTGGCCGTGGCGGTAGTCCTCCGCTGCTGCGGCGAACGCGCTGTACGTGGCCATGCGCTCCTGCCGGAGTGCCTCGGACCGCGCGAACAGTTCGCTGCGCTGGGCCACGAGGCGCTGGAAGGTGTGCGTCAGCACGGAACCCAGCAGCGTTCCGGCAACGGCCACGACACTCGTCCAGATGACTTCCACGGCACCAGTCGACCACAGAAGGGGACCGGTGCACCGGCAGTCCCGGAATGGCCTGCCTCGCTCGATCGGGTATCCCGGCCGTCCCCACAACTCCCGATCCCACCGTCCCCGCAGCGCCGGGCGGACTCGGCGTCGGTGAGCACGTCATGGTTGGTCAGGAGCAGGCTCGGTGAGACCAGGAAGCCGGTGCCGAAGGGCAGCTCGCGGCCGTTCTCGTGTGCCGGGATCCGGCCCACGGTGCTCGCCGCGCGGGCACCGCGCGGCAGGAAGCTCCACGCCTGCAGCTCCTTGTAGGCCCCGAGGATGCGCTCGTACGCGGCCGGCATGGCCAGCGGCTCCTCGTGCACCACGTCCACCACGAGCGAGGCGGACACCGCGTGCCGGTCGAGCAGCCGCGAGGCACGTGCGGCGATCGCCTCCCGCGAATCCGGGAAGGCGACCCCTGCCTGCTGCTGCCGCTCGGCCGCGTGCCGCTCGCCGCTCGTCTCGTCGTACCGCCCGGCGGCCGCAGCGGCCTGGCGCTCCCGCTCCGCGGCCGCTCTGTCTCTCACACTCATGTCAGTCCGAATCCCTGTCCTGGGTGACGTTTGTTCCGCGCGGACTGCCGCCTGATCTCGGCGAGGCGGGGTTGCTCACTTTTCGAACGTGACGAGGACCGGCTCGTCGAACGCGAAGGTCGCGGCTGCGGTCAGCGGGCATGAGAACGGTTGCTCTCCATGGTGATCTCCGTCGGTTCCGGCTGGTGGCGCGCTCTCGCATGCTGGCAGAGCGGACCCCCTGCCGGCTGCTCGACACTGCGGCATATTTCCGATGGGCATGCCGAGTGGCGGCGAGCGGGTCGCTGTGCACTGCCGGTGCGTACGACGTCCGTACGGGCGTCGGCCCGGGAGCGCCCCGCCCGCGCCGGGCGGACGTTCGCCTGCACGGGTGCGTCTGTACCGGCAAGCGCGGGTAGTCCGCTCCGGCCGCCCTTCGGTGTGATGGCGTGCCCCGGCGCCCGGTCACCGCGCAGGGACAGCCGGCCGCCGGGCAGGTACTTCAGTGCCGAGTGCGAGTGCGAGTGCGACCGTCCCTGACCTGATCTGATCTGACCTGCCCCGGCCTGACCCGGCCCGACCGGCGCCGCACCGCCATGGACCGGTCGGCAGGGAACGGCGGTGGCACCTCCGGCGGAGCCGGAGGTGCCACCGCCGTTCGGGAAGCGGGTGCCGGCCGATGACCGGCACCCCCCGTGTCACCATGCCTGTCAGGACCTCACGTGCCGGGCGACCTGCGCTCGGCCGGGACGGTCATCGGGGTGCGGTGTACGGGTCAGCAGAAGTGGGGGGCCGGACCGATGTTCTTGATGTAGCGGGCGGCGGCCCAGGCCCACTTGCCGTCGGCCAGCCGGTACCAGCGGGGGTTGCCGTCGACGACGTCCTTGCTGTTGACCTTGCACTTGATGTACACGATCTGCCCGGGCTTCAGGGAATCGACGACCTTGGACTTACGCGTGGGGCGTGCCCGGACATTGAGGTCGATCTTGGAGATGACCTTGCCCTTGTAGAGCTTCCGGGCGTCCGCAGGGGTGTTCTGCTCGGCCTCTGTCTCGGCCGGCATGGTCTCCATGTCGGCCGGCATGGCCTCGGACGGCGCCGGCAGCGTGTGCGGGTACGCCGGCATGGTGTGGGTGTGTGCCGGCACGGTCTCGGACTGGGACGAGGGGCCGGTGGTCGCGAGCGCCGGACCGGCGGCGGTCAGAGCGGCGAGGACGCCGACCGCTGCGCAGAGGGTGAACTTCCTGTGTGTCGACTGCTGCATGGTGCGAATCTCCTGCGGGATGGCTGACCCGGGGCCTGCGTGCGCGGGCGTCGGAACTGGACGCACGTCTCTTGGGGAGAAGGCCCGGAAGGGTCGGTGATGGATAGGTAACGCCTCAGAATGAAGCGGACCTTTAGGTTCAAACTGGATGCTAAGCCCGGTACGAAGAGTGCGCAATTCATGACATTTAGTGACTGGGAAAGGTGACGATTCCGTGACCGGCCGAGGCGGGTTGAGCCGAGGTGAACACGGGTCGACCGGGGCGGCGGCCTGGTTCTGCGTCCTGGCGTGGGAGTCCGTCGGCGGGGTGCGCTCCTCGGCGTCGCAGTGCCGTAACCCGTCCCTGGACCGGGTTGGGGGCCTGCCGCGTAGTGCGCCGACAACCCCACGGCGCCCGGGGAGCGTCGTGGGGTTGTCGGGCACGGCTTGCAGTTGTTGTCCGCGGGCCCCGGCGAGCATCCTCCGAAGGGCCTATCCGACTGGTGCTCCGTTCGCCGCGGTCCGGCTCGCCGCCGGTGGCGCGGGTATCCCGGGCGGCCGCGCCCCCGAGGGGACCGCCGGCCCGTCCGGTGGGGCCGGTGGAGGCGGAAGCCGAACGCCGGGGAGGTCCTCGGCGTGACCGTGACCGTGACCGTGACCGGGGCCGGGGCCGGGGCCGGTGCGGGCTGAGGGCAAGCTCGGCGGCAGCCGTTCCGGAGGATGAGTCCTCGACCGCACGTTGAGTGTTCCCGCCGCCCGGTCGTCTGTTCCGTCAGCCGACGGCTTTCTGTTGGATGAGGTGCTTGTCGAGGGCGCGTATACAGCCGGGGCAGTAATGCTCACTCGACGGCAAGGACCCGCCGGGATCGGGGGTCAGGCTGCTCCCGCACAGGGCGGTGTGACCGCCCGGGGCGTCCAGTACGTGCCAGCGGACCGAGGCGGACTTGCCGTCGGTCTGCCGTTCGGCGTGCATGTGGTGCATCGGTGGGCCTCCCAGATTCAGGGCCGGAATGTCTCCCCCTGTCCCCCGGGTGAGCGGAGCCCCGTGTGCCGGTCGGCATCCCCACGAGTCGGCCGTGGCCGGCGGAGATCCGCCGGATCCGCGGAATCCGCAGCACCCGGGCGAGCTCCGCCGAGAGGCAGCGTCAGCACGCGATGCCGGCGAGTCGCCTCTCCCGAACTCGCCTGCCCCGGGCCGCCGGGGTCTTGCGAGTGCTCCCCTCGGCGGCACGCGGTGCGGGTCGCCGAGGCGTTGCTGTCCGGTACCCGTCCCGGGCCGGGTCATGCAGTCCCGTGGTCGGCCTCGGGTGAGCGCGGGTCCGCGGCCCGCGGTGCGGCAGCCGGTGACGGGAGCGTCCGTACGGCAGTGACATGGGCGTCAGGTGGGGCTTCGCGCGGTGGGCGGTGTGCGCGGCACCCCTTCGCGCGGGCCTGGCCCGCCCGGCCCGGCACCCCGGCTGTGGCGCCGAGCAGGGGCGTACGGCTCAGGCGACGCCGCGCGGGCGGAACTGGATGCTGATCCGGGGCCCCACGGGCTTGCTGGTCTTGGGTACGGAGTGTTCCCAGGTGCGCTGGCAGGAGCCGCCCATGACGATCAGGTCGCCGTGCCCCAGGGACCGGCGAACGGTCCGGCCGCCCCCGCCCCTCGGTTGCAGGAGCAGGGCGCGCGGCTCTCCGACGGAGATGATCGCGACCATGGTGTTCTCCGTGGCGCCGCGGCCGGTCCTGTCGCCGTGCCAGGCGACGCTGTCGCGGCCGTCGCGGTAGTAGCAGAGGCCGGCGGTGCGGAACGGCTCGCCGAGCTCGGTGGCGTAGTGCCTGTTCAGCGCCTCGCGGGCGTCGGCCAGGGCCGGGTGGGGGAGCGCATCGCCCTCTCCGTACGAGCAGAGCAGCCGCGGGACGTCGACGACCCGCTCGTACATGTGGCGCTGCTCGGCGCGCCACGGCACCTCGTGGGCCAGTGCCTCGAAGAGAAGGTCCGCGCCGGTGAGCCAGCCGGGGAGGACGTCGATCCACGCCCCGCGCGTGAGCTCCGTACGCCGGGCGGAGCGCAGCGGGCCCGGACGGATCTGGTCGCCCGCGCTGAAGAGAGAGCTTTGCAGCGGTACTGCCATGGATGCGAGCCTACTATAAATCGCACGCGCGTTCGTATTGAGTTTCGGCGCCGCAGCTGAGTCCGAGCCGCGGAGCCCCCGCGCTCAGCAGTGCACCGGGCCGGGGACGGTCATGCGGAAGGGGTGGACCACGACCGCGATCCGGGTGCGCGGACGCTTCAGGGACGGGAGCCGGTCCGACCACGCGGTGATCTCCATGGCCTGCCGGCGGACGGTTCCCACCAGGCGGCCGGGGATGAAGAGACGCTCGTCCGCGGAGCCGCCGAACCCCGGAGCCATCAGCGGCACCGCCGGAATCCGCACCCTGCCCGGACGGAGGGTTACGCCCGCCAGCAGGCCGTCACCGTCATGGATCGTGACCGACCGGTCGGTCCAGCTGAACTCCGCCATCTCCTTGGGCACCCGCCAGATTCTGCGCCCGCCCCACATCGAGGCCGGGTCGCTGACCCAGATCCGCTCGATCAGCAGTCCGGCGCGGTGGCCCCTGCGGACCAGCGTGCCGAGCATCAGCTCGTCGTAGCTCAGCGTGCCCTCCCGGTAGCGGACCAGCCCGATGCCGAGCCGCGCGGCGCTCCCCAGCGGGCGCAGGTCCGGGGGTACGGCCCGCCGGTGCCGCGCCGGAAGGAGGCCGAGCGACATCTCGCCGCGCGAGCGCCACGGTGCGGGCGGGTACGGCACCTCGGTGCCGCCGCCGTCCCCGGTGTCCCCAGGGTCCCGGGTGTCCCCGCTGGTGTCGCTGCCCCCGGTGGGATCGGACATGGGCGGTCTCCTTCGTGGCCCCGGCGGGAGTGCCGGTGCCGTGCCGGCGGTACGGACTCCCAGGACATCTGCCCCTCCGTCGGTCCGGGTAGGCAGCCGGAAGAGTGGGAGACCCGGCGCGGCAGGGCCGGCGGGCTCCCCGAGGCTCCCCGAGGCTCTCCGAGGAGACCGGTGTCGACGAACTGCGCGGACCAGAATGTCGGCGCCGTGGGCGAGGCGGGTCGTATTGCGCTCCGACTTCGTCAACGGCAGCAGGAAACTGCCCGTCGACGTCACGCTCGCCTGACGGAGGCGGCCACGGCCGCCGGCCCCGGTACCGGGTGTGCCCGCCCGGTACCGGGTGCTCAGCGCGGGGAGCCGTTGACCACCGGAAGCCGGAGGACGCCGGCGTCCTTGCGGGTGCTGGTTACGGTCACCGGCTTGATGCCTCGGTTGCCGTAGTACGCGTCGTCGCTCGCGGCAATCACGAATTCGAGCCGGTGACCGGCCTCGTAGCGGTGGACGATGCCGGGCAGGGTGACCGTGAATTCCCGAGTGACGTCGGGTACCCGCACCGGTGCGACGAGGCGGTTCACCAGGGTCCTGCCGCCGTCCGGCGCGACGTCGTAGAGCTTGGCGAACAGGACGAGCTTGTCGGCGGCGTCCCCCGAGTCCTGGACGCGTTCAGTGAGGGGCGAGTCGACCTTCAGCGTCGCCTTCGGCGCGCCCACGACGTCCACCGCCGACTCCAGGGGCGCGGACCTCCAGCCGAGGTAGGTGCCCTTGGTGTCGTACGGCTCCGGGTCGCTGAGGCCGGCCAGTCCGGCCAGCGAGGTCTCCGAATGGCTGGTGGGCACCAGCGCGTTACGGTAATCGCGGCTGCCCGGGACGATCTCGGACCGGTTGGGGACCAGCTTCCCGTCACCGGACAGGTGGAGGCGCTGGGACGGGGCCGGGGGCTCGGACGCGGTCCCGTATCCGCTCCGCCAGTCGCGGTAGTACGCGAACGCCGGGCCGGTGTCGGCGTCCTCCACGTGCCGGAGATGGCGGTCGAACCAGCCGAGGATGCGCTGCCCGACGTACGAGGTCTCCAGGTTGCCTTCGCCGATGTTGAGCTCGCCCGACGCGGGGTCGGTCATCCCGCCGCTGTGGCCCCACGACTGCCAGATCATGCTGGTCTCGGTGCCCTGCGCCTGGAGCGTCCGGTAGGTGGCCTCGGCCTCGTTGAGCGTGAAGAGGGTGTCGGCCTGGCCCTGGATGATCAGCGTCGGCGCCGTGACGTGCTCGAGGTAGGAGACGGGGGAGACGCTGCGGGCGTAGGCGAGCAGTTCACGGGTGGGGCCGGCCGGGTAGCTGCCGGAGTCGAGCAGGCGTTTGGTGTCGCAGGCGGGGGCGACGAAGTGCAGGCAGCCGGAGCCGCCGATACGGGACGGGTCGAGGCCGGGGTTGAGCAGCCCCTGCGCCTCGCCGATGGCGAAGAAGCCGTTCGTCCACTGGTACTTGTAGACGCCGGGGGTGTCCGGGTCATCCGCGTTGTTGGGGTCGAGCGAGTGCGCGAGGTCGTTCCAGGTGATGAGCGGGACGAGGGCGTCGATCCGGTGGTCCTTCGCCGCTGTCGCCAGTTGGATGGCCCCACCGTACGAGCCGCCGATCATGCCGACGCGCGGATCGCCCGCCGCGTCCATGGTCACGTAGTCGATGGTCGTGCCGTCGTCCGCCGGGCGGGTGCCGGCCAGGAAGTCTACGAGCTGGGACGCTGCCTCGCCGTCGATGTCCGGGTCGTCGAGCGATATGGGACAGCCGGTCCGGCCGAAGCCCAGACCCGAGTAGGCGAGTGAGACATAGCCGCGGGTGGCGAAGGCCCGCGCGGTGGCGGCGGTGGAGCCGTCCGCCTTGCTGCCGCCGAAGCCGTTGGTGGTGAGGACGGCGGGTGCCGGGTCCTCCGTGCCGACGCCGGCCGGCCGGTACAGGTCGGCGTCGACGGTGCAGGTCCTGCCGCCCGCCTCCACGGTGAACGCCAGCGGCGTGACGGAGACTTCGGCCGCCGCCGCGGTCTCCGCCCCGGCCGGGCCGGGCGTCAGGAGCGGGGCGGCCACGAGCACGCTCGCGGCGAGGGTGAGCAACCTCCGCACGTGGTGCGGGGGACGGCGGGACGCGGCACCACGTGACACGGAACCTCCACAGCGAGGAAGCCTTACCGGCCGGTAAGCATTTGGGAACGCCCATGCTGGGATACGTGTCATGCAATCGTCAACCAGTGCGGCGAGGTTTGTTGACGGCCGGACGAGCAGGAAACGCGCTGCTCAACTCATGGTGCCGGGCGTGGCTGATCCGGTCGGCCGGCGGTCGGGTGTGCCGAGTCGGCCCCACCCGTCCGCCGGCCACCCGTCACAGGACGCAGGACGGCGCGAAGTCCGGGTCGGCCGGTCCCGTGCGCTCGAGTGCGTGCAGGACCCACTGGTGGACGACCGGGTCGTTCGGCGCCTGGTCGTGCTCGATGGGGTCGAGCGGGCAGTGGTCCTGGAGTGTCACATTGGTTACCTCGCGGGCCGACCCGGCCAGGAACGCGCTGGTGTACGGCCGGACGACCTCGTCGTACTTGGTCGTGACCACGGTGTAGTGCGGGCCGGCCGGCGTCTCGTCCTTCGCGTTCAACTCGGTCAGGAACTCCGAACCGGCCTGCTGCTCGTCACAGGCGGGGCAGGCGGTGTTCTCGAACTCGGCCGGCGCCTCCGCCTCGGGCGCACTGCTGGATTCCGTGCCGTGGTTGGACGGGACGATGCCGACCAGGTCGTCGACCTTCGTGGCACCGCCGAGATTCTTGATGTAGTAGCGGGGCATCATCCCGCCCTGGCTGTGCCCGACGAGATCGACCTGCCGCGCGCCGGTCGCTCCCATGACCGCACCGACGAACGACTTCAGTTCCGCTGCCGACTCCGCGATGGGCCCCATGGCGTTGCCGCCGTAGTTGAGAGCGAAGACGCAGTACCCCTCGTCCTTCAGCTTCGGGCTGAGGGTCGGCCAGTTCTTGAGCATGGTTTCAAAGGTTCCGTGTACGAGGACGACCGGTTCGGGGTGCTCGGCGCTGGGCTTGCACGACCAGTCGTTGGCGCCGGGCGGGGAGATGTCGGTGGTGTCCGCGAGAGCCACGGAGCCGGTCGAGAAGAGGGCAGCGGTGACCGCGAGGGCGGAGACGGTCAGGATCGCGGGCAGGGTGCGCGGAATCATGCGGTTCCTTCGGGGGCGGGGACTGAACCGGGGGCGCGGAGGAGGGGACGCCGAGGGAGACGGAACTGTGCCGGCGGGCGCTGGCGCCGCGTGGGGGCGCGGCCGGGGTGGGGCCGCGGGATGTCCAGCGGTGACGTCTGCGCAAACACCGTTCGGCATTGTCGTACGGTGCAGCGATTTTGCGCCGAAGTTACTGACGTGTCAACCCTTTGAACCGTGGATCACCGGGGACCACCGAAGCTCACCAGGGCTCCTTTCCCACCCGCGCCGGTGGGTCGCCGGGCCTGCCGCTCGGCATCAGGCGGTCGGCCGGCCCCCGAGGAGCCGGCCCTCGGGTCCCGGCGCGCGGCTCCGGGGGCTCGCGCTCCCCTCGGCGTCGGCCGCGGGACCACGAGCCCCCCGAGCCGCCCATGGCCGGGTCGGCCGGCGCGCGGCCGCCGGTGCTTCAGTGCGCCGGGGTCGCCATCTCGGCGTCGGGGGCGTCATCACTGAAGGCCGTCTCGGGCGGCGGGACGCGGAACATCCGGGTCAGGTACGCCAGGTACGCCACGCCCAGCGCGAGCCAGAGCAGGCCGAGGGTGAGCGCCTTGCCGTCGAGGTTGGCCAGCAGGTAGACGTCCACTCCCGCGCCGATCGCGGGCGCGACGGCGTACGCCAGCGGGTTCAGGTGCCGGCCCGCGCGGCGCTCGCGCACGTACGTGGCGAGGACGGCGACGTTGACGAAGGTGAAGGCGACGAAGGCGCCGAAGTTGATGAAGGAGGTCGAGGTCGCGACGTCCAGCCGCAGCGCGACCAGCCCGACCGCGCCGGTGAGCAGGATGTTGAGCGCGGGGGTGCGGTAGCGCGGGTGCACCCGGGCGAAGAACCGGCGCGGCAGCGCACCGTCCCGGCCCATCGCGAACAGCAGGCGGGAGGTGCTGGCCTGCGCGGCGATGCCGGAGGCGAACTGGGCGACGACGAGTCCGGCCAGGAACACCGATGAGAAGAGGTCGCCGCCGATGGTCCCGGCGATCTCGAAGGCGGCCGAGCTGGGGTCGTCGAAGGAGCTTCCGGGGTGGGCGAGTTGGGTGGTGTAGGCGACGACGACGAAGATCCCGCCACCGATCAACGCGGTGAGGAGGATCGCGCGGGGCATCGTCCGCTTCGGGTCGATCGTCTCCTCGGTGAGGGTCGTCACCGCGTCGAAGCCGAGGAAGGAGTACGCGGCGATGGCGGCCCCCGCCGAGATGCCGGCCGCGGTGGTGACGCTGTTGGCGAACGGCTCGGTGCTCACCAGCGCCCCGGCGCCGCCGATGTCGAAGACGTGGCGCAGCGACAGCAGCACGAAGATGCCGATGACCAGCACCTGGAAGACCATGAGCAGGTCGTTCACGCGCTCGGCGGTCCTGATGCCGCGGATGTTCAGCGCTGTGGTGACCGCGATGAAGCCGAGGATCCACACCCAGAACGGCACACCGGGGAACTGCGCCTGCAGATAGGCGCCGCCGATGAGCCAGATGACCATCGGGAGGAAGAAGTAGTCGAGCAGCGTGGTCCACCCGACGAGAAAACCGAGCCGCGAGTCGACCGCCTGCCGGACATAGGTGTACGCGGAGCCGGCCACCGGGTACGTGGCGGCCATCCGGCCGTAGCTGTGCGCGGTGAACAGCATGGCGAGCAGGGCCAGCAGATACGCGGTGGGGACGCTGCCACCGGTGGTGTGCGCGACCACGCCGAAGGTGCCGAGCACGATCAGCGGCGTCATGTAGGCGAGGCCGAACAGGACGACGGCCCTGAGACGGAGGGTGCGCGCGAGGGAGGGCGTGCTGTCAGTGCCGTGGGGCATGGGAGAGGGCTCCGGGGGACGGTTCGGACGGCGGGGGACGGCGCGGGGGACGGCGGAGGGCGGCGAGAGGGCGGGGAGAGGAAGCGGGACGGCGCGGGGACGGGAAGATCAGGCCGGGGGAGCTGCGGGGCGCCAGGTGGCGGGGTCGATGCGGCCGCCGTACAGCGGCAGATCGACGGGTGCGTCGGCGTCGGTGAACTGGTCCCACATGCGGTTCATACCGGCCGTGCCGTACGTCCGTACGCGCGTGACGTCGTCCAGGTCGATGACGTCGGTGAGGACGGTGCTGCCGTTGCCGACGGCCTCGGTACGGACCCGGCCCTCGGGGTCGACGACCATGCTGTGCCCGGTGCCGGCCGGGCCGGCGGTGTTCACGCTGACCACGTGGACCTGGTTGACGATGGCGTTGGCGCGGGCGAGAACGCACTCCTGGGCCCGGTCGGAGGTCGTGGTCATCACGGGGTTGACGATGACCTCGGCCCCCATCCACGCCAGGTGCCGGGCGACCTCCGGGAACCAGGCGTCGTAACAGATCGCGAAGCCGATCCGGCCGGTGCCGGGGAGGTCGAAGACCACGAACCGGTCCCCGGGGTCGTACGGCTCGCTGGGCCGCCACGGGAAGACCTTGCGGTACGACGCGACCAGCCGGCCCTCGGGCGAGAAGGCCAGTGCGGTGTTGAACAGCTGCCCCTGGGGGCCGCGCTCGCACACCGTGCCCGGCAGCAGCCAGAGGTGCAGGTCTCCGGCGAGTTCGGCCAGCTGCCGGGCCCGGGGGCCGTCCAGCGGCTCGGCGATCTCCTGCAGCTGCTGGGTGACCTCGGTGGCCGGGCCCTCGACGCCGCACAGATGCAGCTCGGGGAAGACCGCCATCCGGGTCTGCGGGAAGCGGGCGGCAAGGTTCTCCGCCTCGGCCGCGAAGCCGGAGAACGGCGCGTGCGCGGGGTGGGGCGGCAGTTGGGCGAGGGCCAGCGGAAGCGGTCGGGACATGGACGTGAAATTAGAGCAAGATGACCAGTTAAACAAGTGTGCTCAGGATGAGCTATTTTCCTGAGTGATCTTCCCGGTGGTCAGTGCCGACGGTTAAGGTGGCGCCATGCCTGGCTCCGAGGACGCCGCGATATCCGGTCTGACCGCCCCTGAGCTGGGCGGCATCCGGCGGCTGACCGCGTTGGAGGCGGTACGGGCCCGGATTGCCCTCGCCGTCGATCTCGGCCTGCTGGCACCCGGCGAACGCCTGCCGGGCACCGACCGGATCGCCGCCGCCCTCGGCGTCGGGGAGATCACCGTCCGTCGCGCCCTGGTCTCCCTGTGCGCGGACGGGCTGCTGGAACGCCGGCGCGGCCGGAACGGCGGAACGCTGATCGCCGAGCGGCCGCCCCGGGGCAAGGTCGCCGCGACCGACGTGTACCGCTCGGACGCCGAGGCGGTGCGCCGGCTCATCGACCACCGGCTCACCCTCGAATGCGGCATCGCCCACCTCGCCGCCGGCCACGCGGCCGGCGCCGCCCTCGCCGGGCTCCAGGAACTGGTCGAGGAGATGGACCGCGCGCCGAGCTGGGCCGAATTCCACGACTGCGACGAGCGCTTCCACCTCGCGCTCGCCGAAGCGACCGGCGTCCCGTCGATCGCCGGCCCCTACGGCGCCGTACTGCGCGAGCTGTACCGCTACTACCTCCCGTATCCGCTGGAGGCCCTGCGCGACTCGAACTGCGAGCACCGCGAACTGCTGGCCGCGCTGCGCCGGCAGGACGCCGCCGCGGCGGCCGCGGTCGCGCAGCGCCATGTCGAGGTGCTGCACCGGACGATGTTCGTCGGCCTGCTGGGGCGCGCCTGACGGCTCTGCGGACGCGCCCGCGGACGCGTCAGGAGCTGCCGGCCGGCGCCCCCTCCCGGCGGACTCGGCACCCGACGGCCATAGGCCCTACGGGGTGAACTTCCCCTCCGGCCCGCAGCACTCCCGTTCCGGCCTCGGACCGGCCCGGCGAGCGCCTCAAGAACTCCTCCCTCCATCAACGCACCCCCGACTCCTTCTCCCCGGTCGTCCGCGGCCACTTGAGCCTGCTGTCGACCCCGTCCAGCGACCAGCCGGCGGTCACCCTGGACCCGGCGGCCTACCGGATGGACTCAAGCAGTAGAGCTTCGTACGGAAAAACCAGAACCCGGAGCAGGGCCCGGCGAAGAAGCTCGGAACCGTGGCTTCTCGCCCTCTGGGACGACGTCCCCCTCGAATACGCCGCAAATTTGCACGGCTCGATCATCGGCGGATGTCCGCATGCCTGCACATGCGCGTCCCCGGCGAATACGCCCTCACGCACAACTCCCTGTGGTCGTCAGGCTTCGGCACCCGGGCCCGGGCTGGATCCAAAGGTATTCGGCACGCTTGCCGGAACGGAGCGAGATGTGTACGCCTTTCATATAGAGCGTGCCTTCAGTACGGCCGCAGCCCCGGGGTCTCATCTCTCATCGTTACTCACACACGGAACCTGCCGAGCCGCCACGTCGCGACGCAGCGTCCCTATGCATGGCCGACCATTAGCTGACCTGTTTTCAGGTGGCACAGCCGCTGGTCCGGAGCCCGGTTCCGGAACGACACCGGTGAACCGGTATTTGGGCGGAATGTCCATGATGTGCGCCTGTTGGGCCCGTCTTTGCGGGAGAAGGCGGTTAAATTCCGAATGGGGCGATATAAAGTTTCGCCGTGGTCGGCGTGTGCCGGAGGTCACAGCAAACACCCCTTCCTGGCTCCGCAGTATCGGTGGTGGGGCTTGTCGGGTGGCCGACTCCCCGATCCGCACAGCCCTTTGGGAAGCCCGTGGGTTGTCGAGCCATCACCCTCAGGCAAAGATCCAGCGCATATCGTGATCAGAATTCGCGGTCTGTTCGCAGAGCGTGAATCCACCGGCTTTCCGGACTCTTGTCTCCGTCAAATGGTTGTGTTTATGTGGCCTGGCCTCCGGACCCCATGACGGAGGCTCCACCGCCGGAATGCCGAATCCTGTCGCCGGGTCGGTGGACAAGCAGTAGCCGAATTCGGCAGGAGCGGGGAAACCACGTACATGCCGTTGCCGGGCATTCCGCCCGGCACGGCTCGGGGTGAAGCCGTGCCACATTGCGCCCTGGCGCAGCGGGACATGGCCGGGATGATCCATTCCGAATCCGACAGCTCACCTCGCAGGCGTAGGAGAGGATGCACACCCATGTCGCATGGTCGCCACCGACGCCCTGCCACCCCCCTGATCACCCGTCAATTGAGCCGTTTCTCCGTCGTCCTCACGGCCGGCGGTGCGGGAATTGCCGCGCCGCTCCTCCTTGCGGGCAGCGCGAACGCGGCTCCCGTCTCCGTGTGGGACAAGGTCGCCGAGTGCGAAAGCAGCGGTGACTGGTCCATCAACTCGGGCAACGGTTACTACGGCGGACTGCAGTTCCAGCAGTCCAGCTGGGAATCGGTGGGCGGCACCGAGTACGCGCCGCGCGCCGACCTGGCCTCGAAGGACCAGCAGATCGCCGCCGGCGAGAAACTGCTCGCCGAGCAGGGCCCCGAGGCATGGCCGAAGTGCGGGCCCGAGGCCGGTCTGAGCCAGGACAGCGGCGAGCCGGACATCGACCCCGGCGCGGAGTCGGGCTCCCAGGATGAGCAGCAGGAATCCGGGTCCGGCGAGAAGGAGCAGGGCGACGCCGCGGACCTCTACACCGTCGCCAGTGGCGACACGCTGCACAGGATCGCCACCGGCCACGACGTCGAGGGCGGCTGGGAAGCGATCTACGAGGCCAACCGGGAGACCGTGGGCGACGACCCGGGCGTGATCTTCCCCGGTCAGCAGCTCTCCCTCGCCGGCTCGCAGCCCGGCGGCGAGCAGGACAGCGGCTCGGAGAGCGGGTCGGACAGCGGCTCGGACAGCGATGCCGCCGACTCCGCCGGCTCGCAGTCGTACCCGGACAACATGGACGGCTGGATCCGCGAGGCCCTGGACGTCATGAAGGCCAACGACATCCCCGGCACCTACGAGGGCATCGAGCGGAACATCCTGCGGGAGTCGAGCGGCGACCCGAAGGCGATCAACAACACGGACATCAACGCCCAGAACGGCACCCCGTCCATCGGCCTGCTGCAGGTCATCAAGCCGACCTTCGACGCGTACCACGTCCCCGGCACCGAGAACAGCCAGTGGGACCCGGTCGCCAACATCGTCGCGGCCTGCAACTACGCCGCCGACCAGTACGGCTCGATCGACAACGTCAACGGACCGTACTGAGCCGCGTCCCGCGTCGGAACCATCGGTTTCCCTTCGGACCTGCGACAGGTCCGAAGGGAACCGGCCGGCACCTCCCACCGGTACCGCAGCGTGCGGTGCGCTCCCAGGTAGCCGGAGCGCACCGCACGCGGCGCGTTCAGGCGACAGGCGCCGTGCGCCGCCAGGGGTGGCGGGACTCGATCCCGGCGGCCAGGTCGAGCAGCACATGCTCACGGCCGGGCAGGGCCACGAGCTGGACCGACAGCGGCTCTCCGGTCGGATGTGAGCTCCAGGGCAGCGTGAGAGCCGGCCAGCCGACGAGGTTCCAGGCCGGTGTCATCGGCGCGTACGCCGTGTTCACCGATAGGTTCGCGAGCCAGCCGCGCTCGTGCCACGCCGCTGCCGCAGGCCCGCGCCGGGCGAGGCCCGGAGTCACCAGCACGTCGTGGCCCGCGAAGAACCGCGTCATCCGCTCGCGCATCCGGTCCCGGGGTCCCGTACGCGTCAGCGGAGTGCGGCCCAGCAGTCGGCCGGCCGCGATGTGGCCCCGGGTGCGCCGGGTCAGCAGCCGGGGATCGAGGCCTTCGGCGTCCCGGGCGGTGCCCGCTGTCCAGCGCGCCAGGACGGTGGCGCCGAGCGTGAGGGGATAGGGCGGATCGGCCGGCCGGACGTGGTGTCCGGCGCCGGCGAGCAGTACGCCCGCGTCACGCGCCGCCCGCGCACAAGCGCGGCTGATCATGACGCCGGGCAGCGGGCTGCGGGTGGAGACGGCGATCCGCAGCGGTTCGGGCGCGGGGCGGCTCTCCTGCGGATCCTCCCCGGCCAGGACGGAGAGCATCAGCCGGGCGTCGGCGGCCGTGCCGGCCAGCGGCCCGTTCTCGGACATGCCGAACCAGTCGCCGTTGCCGATCCCCGCGGGCACCGTGCCGTGTCCGGGCTTGAGCCCGATCAGCCCGCAGTTGGCGGCCGGGATGCGCAACGAGCCCATGCCGTCGTTGCCGAGGGCGATGGGCACGGCTCCGTACGCCACCGCGGCCGCGCTGCCGCCCGACGAGCCACCCGCGGTGCGCGAGGTGTTCCAGGGATTCGCGGTGATGCCGTGGATCCCGTCCGTCGTTCCGAAGACGCACAGCTCGGGCACGTTCGTCAGACCCACCACGACGGCGCCGGCGGCGCGCAGCCGGGCCACCGTGATGTGGTCCTCGACAGCCGGCGCGGCGGAGGTGGCCGCGGAGCCGTTGCGGGTGGCCTCGCCGCGTACCGGCAGGTTGTCCTTCACCGCCACGGGAACGCCGGCGAGCGGCAGCTCCCGGAGATCCGGCCGGGCGCCGGTCGCGTCCGCCTCCGCGAGCGCTGCCTCGGTCCGTACGACTCTGAAGGCCCCGAACCGGGCATCGTGCCGCTCGATGAACTCCAGGTGCTCCGCGACCACTTGGCGCGAGGTCACCCGCCTCTCGCGCACCGCCGCGGAGATCTCGACGGCGGTGCGGCCGACCCACTGGGGCACGCGTACTCCCTGACTCTGTGACGACTGGTGCGGATCACTGTGCAGGGTCTGTGCGGGAACGTCCAGGGCCGGTCCCGGCGGCCGGGGCCGGTCCGGAGCGGGCACCCGCGATCTCCGCGACGCCCGCGACCAGCCGGTCGACATCGTCCTCGCTCGAATACGGGGCGAGGCCCGCCCGGACCGCTCCGATGTCGCCGAGCCCCAGCCGGCGCGACGCCTCCAGCGCGTAGAAGCTGCTCGCAGGCGCGTTCACGCCGAGCCGCGCGAGCTGCTCGTACACCTCCCGGCCGGTGACTCCGGCCACGGAGAAGAACACCGTCGGGGTGCGGTGCCGCGGCGAGCCGTGCAGGCGTACCCCGTCGATCCGCGACAGCCCGTCGAGCATCCGCGTGAAGAGCCGCTCCTCGTACTCCTCGACGGCCCGCATCGACTCCAGGACGCGGCCGCGCCGGTCCGGCGCCGAGGACGCCAGGGAGGCGAGGAACTCCACGGCGGCCGTGGTGCCGGCGAGGAGCTCGTAGGGCAGGGTGCCGAGTTCGAACCGCTCGGGAACGGTGTCGGCCGAGGGCAGCAGCTTGTCGGCACGCAGGGTCGCGAGCAGCTCCGGCTCGGCGACGACCAGGCCGTGGTGGGGACCGAAGAACTTGTACGGCGAGCAGGTGTAGAAGTCGGCGCCCAGGGCGCGCACGTCGACCGGCGCGTGCGGCGTCAGGTGCACCCCGTCGACGTACAGCAGCGCCCCGGCCTCGTGCACCGCCTCGGCGATCGCCGGGATGTCGGGCCGGGTGCCGAGGACGTTCGAGGCCCCGGTGACCGCGACCAGCTTCGTGCGGCCGGAGAGTCGCGCCCGGACGTCGTCGACGGTCAGCTCGCCGGTGCCGCGGTCGAAGTCGGCCCACCGGACCGCGGCACCGGCGGACTCGGCCGCCTGGATCCACGGCCGGATGTTCGAATCGTGGTCGAGCCGGGTGACGACGACCTCGTCACCGGCGGTCCACCGGCGCGCGAGAGCCCGCGAGATGTCGTACGTCGCCTGCGTCGCCGACCGGGCGAAGACGACCCCGCGCGGGTCGCAGCCGAGAAGGTCCGCGACCGCCTGACGGGCCTCGACGACCACCTGCTCGGCCCGGAGCTCGGCAGCGGTCACCGTCCCCCGGTTGGAGATGCCCGAACACATGGCCGCGGCCATCGCCTCGGCGACCCGGCGGGGGACCTGCGTGCCGCCCGGCCCGTCGAAGTAGGCCACGCCGTGGTCGAGGGCGGGGAACGCGCTGCGGATTCTGGAGACGTCGAGACTCATGGGGGCCATCCTGCCCCGCCCGCCGGAGAGGCGAACAAGCGGTGTGACGGGACGGCGCCGGACCGCCCACTGCCCGCCGCAGGACCGCCCGCCGCCCCGCGTGCCACCGCGCGGGGCGGCGGCCGTCCCGGCGACACGACGGTCAGGCGAGTACCTTTCCCGGGTTCAGGATGCCGAGCGGGTCGAAGGCCGCTTTGATGTCGCGGTGCAGCCGGGTGCTCAGGGGCCCGAGCTCCCGGGCGAGCCAGTCCCGCTTGAGCAGGCCGACGCCGTGCTCCCCGGTGATCGTGCCGCCCAGCGAGAGGCCGAGCCGCATGATGGCGCCGAAGGCGAGCTCCGCCTGCTCGGCCGCGGCCGGATCGCCGCGGTCGAAGACCACCGTCGGGTGCATGTTGCCGTCCCCGACGTGCCCGGGACAGGCGATCAGCACCCCGTGCTCCGCCGCGATCGCGCTGATCCCGTCGAGCAGGTCGACCAGCCGCGCACGGGGCACCGCCACGTCGTCGACCAGGGTGGTGCCGAGCTGTTCCAGCGCCGTGTTCACCAGCCGACGGGCCGCCATCAGCATCGCCGACTCCGCGGCGTCCGACGCCTCGGCGACCTCGAGGGCGCCCTCGGCGGCACACAACTGTCCCATCNNGCGGCCCGCGGGCCGCGGTCCGACTGCGCGAGAAGCAGGGCCCGGGCGTCGGTAGGCAGCCCCATGTCGCGGTGGTCCTGGATCGCGCGCACCGTGACGGAGTCGAGGAACTCCAGCATCGAGGGGCGCAGCCCCGCGGCCATGATCCGGGTCGCGGCGGTGAGCGCGTCCGCCGTCGAACCGAACGCCGCCGCGATCGTCAACGCCGCCTCCGGGGCGGGCCGCAGGGTGAGAGTCGCTTGAGTGATCACGCCGAGAGTGCCCTCCGAGCCGACGAGCAGCCGGGTCAGGTCGTAGCCCGCGACGCCCTTGGCCGGGCGGCGTCCGGTGCGCAGCAGTTCCCCGCTCGCGGTGACGACCTCGAGGCCCCGTACGAAGTCGGCGGTCACCCCGTACTTGGCGCAGCACAGGCCGCCCGCGTTGGTGGCGAGGTTGCCGCCGATCGTGGACAGTTCCCACGAGGACGGGTCCGGCGGGTAGTACAGCCCTTGTGCGGCGACGGCCCGGGAGAGCACGGCGTTCACCACTCCCGGTTCCACCACCGCGACCTGGTCCACCGGGTCGATCTCCAGGACGCGGTCCATCCCGGTCAGCGACAGCAGGAGGCAGCCGTCCACCGCGTTGGCCGCGCCGGCCAGCCCGGACCGCGCGCCCTGCGGCACCACCGGCAGGCGGTGCGCGGTCGCGACGCGCATGACGTGCCGCACCTGTTCGGTGGTGGAGGGCCGTACGACCGCCAGCGGCCGGCCCGCAGGGCAGAAGCCGGCCTCGTCGTGCCGGTACGCGTCGGTGCTCGCCGGGTCGGTGAGCAGCGTGCCGGCGGGCAGTCCGGCGGCGAGTTCGGCCAGGGCCGCGTCACTCATACGGCACCGGCCGTCCGGCATACGGCACCGGTCGTTCGGCACCGGCCGTCCGGCGGCAGCGGACCGCGCCGTTCACCGGGACACCTGCCACGCCGCGCCGTCCGGGTACCGGTACGTGTGCCGGGACTTCTCGTGGATCTCCGCGCCACTGCCGGGCTCGGCCGGCGGCAGATACCGGCCGCCGCGCATCCGCACCGGCGCGGCGAAGTGCTCGTGCAGGTGGTCGACGTACTCGATCGACCGGTCCGTCATCGAGCCGGACACCGCGACGAGGTCGAACATCGCCAGGTGCTGCACCAGCTCGCACAGGCCGACGCCGCCCGCGTGCGGGCACACCGGTATGCCGAACTTCGCCGCCAGCAGCAGCACGGCGACGTTCTCGTTGATCCCGGCGACGCGGGTGGCGTCCAGCTGCAGTACGTCGATCGCGCCGGCCTGCAGGAGCTGCTTGAACACGACCCGGTTCTGCACGTGTTCGCCGGTGGCCACCCGCATCGGGGCCACCGCGCGGCGGATGGCGGCGTGCCCGAGCACGTCGTCGGGCGAGGTGGGCTCCTCGATGAACCAGGGGTCGAACTCGGCCAGGCGCCGGAGCCACGGGATGGCATCGGGCACGCTCCACCGCTGGTTGGCGTCGATCGCGATCCGTACGTGCGGTCCCACGGCCTCGCGGGCGACGGCGAGGCGCCGCACATCGTCCTCGACGTCGGCGCCGACCTTGAGCTTGATCAGCCCGAAGCCGTCCGCCACGGCCTCCCGCGCGAGCCGGGCGAGCTTGGCGTCGTCGTAGCCCAGCCAGCCGGGGGACGTGGTGTACGCGGGGTAGCCCTCGGCGTGCAGCAGGGCCGTGCGCCCGGCCCGTCCCGGCTCGGCGGCGCGCAGCAGGTCCAGCGCCTCGTCCGGGGTGAGCGCGTCGGTGAGGTAGCGCCAGTCGACGAGGTCGACGATCTGCTCCGGGGTCATCCGGGAGAGCAGCTGCCACACCGGCAGGCCGGCGCGCTTGGCGGCGAGGTCCCAGGCGGCGTTGACCACCGCGCCGATGGCCATGTGGATGACGCCCTTCTCGGGCCCCAGCCAGCGCAATTGCGAATCGGCGAGCAGCGAGCGGGAGAAACCGCCGAGGTCCGCGCACACGGCCTCGGCGTCGAGGCCGACGACGTACCCGGCGAGGAGCTCGATCGCGGCGCACTGCACGTCGTTGCCGCGGCCGATGGTGAACGCGAAGCCGTGCCCGTCCGGTCCGTCGTCGGTGCGGAGCACCACGTACGCGGCGGAGTAGTCGGGGTCGGGGTTCATCGCGTCGGAGCCGTCGAGCTCCCGGGAGGTGGGGAAGCGGATGTCCTCGACGGTGAGCGAGATGATGCGGCTCATGCGGCCGGCTCCTCGGGGGTCTGCGCGCCGGAGTCGGCGGCGGGCTGGGTGGGGTGCGGACCGGTCCAGTCGGCCGGGATGAACGCTCCGCCGGTGGCGGTGGCGGTGGCGGTGGCGGTGGCCGACGGGGCCGGGGCGTACGGCGGGCCGCCGGAGTTCCGTGCCGCGGGGCGTCGCGGTCCGGGCGGGCGCGGGCACGTCAGCTGCACGCGTACTACTCCTTCGGGGCGGTGGGGGAGGAGCCGGGCTCGCCGGACAGCGGCCGCAACCGCTCGTAGTACGAGGTCTCCAGGTGGTTCCGCATCGCCGCTTCCGCGGCCCGCGGGTCGCCCTCGAGGATGGCGTCGGTGATCGCGCGGTGCTCGTCGAGTGTCCTGTCCCCGATGCCGCGGTCGTAGTGGAGCCGGAAGATGTGCAGGTGGCAGTGCGTGCGCTCGAAGGCGAGCCGCACCTGCGCGCTGCCGGCCAACTCGGCCACCAGTACGTGGAACCGGGTGTCGTGCGCGGTCAGCTCCTTGTAGGCGCCGTAGGTGGCGTTGCGGGGGACGTCGCACGACGCCATCTCGGCGCGGAGCCGCTCGCGCCCGCTCGCGCCCGCTCGCTCCGCCGCGCGGGCGGCTGCCCACGGCTCGATGAGCAGCCGGAACTGGTACAGGTCCTCGAGCTCGTCGCGGTTCAGCAGGGCGGTGGTCCGGTAGCCGCGCAGCGGTTCCTTGACCACGAGCTCCGCGGACTCCAGCCGGGCCAGTGCCTCGCGGACGGGCGTGGGGGAGACGCCCAGCTGGCGGGCCAAGCCGTCGATCGAGACCCGCCCGCCGGGCTCGATGGCGTGGTCCATGATCAGCGCCTTGATCGCCTCATGGACGTCGTCGGCGAGCATCTGGCGGCGCGGCAGCGGTTTCACCGGCCCGTCTCCGGGTGCCGTGCTCGTCGGTGCCCCGTTCATGACGTCTCCCGTTGTCTCGTCGCAGCCATGTCGGTTGACGGTTCCACATCCCTTGACGGGCGTGTCCGGCCGCTCCAATAATCCTACCGCGTACTGGAAAGATCCTATAGCATCTGCGCCGGGAGTGATCCACGGCACAGCGGATGCCCCGACAGCGTCGCCGACCGACGGGCAGGGACGGACATGACCACACAAGGGACAGGGCGCACTTCGGGCCCGGTGCTGAGGCTTCCGGAGCCACCGGCCGAGCTGCGCCGGCGGCGGGTGAGCATACCGACGGTGCTGAAGTTCTTCGGTCCCGGCGCGATCATCGCCTCGCTCACCATCGGCAGCGGCGAGTCCATCCTCGCCTCGCGCGAAGGCGCCGTCTTCGGCTACGCCGTGCTGTGGGCGGTGGTCGTCGGTTCCCTTGCCAAAGGCGCACTCGTCTACGCCTCCAACCGGCACATCACGCTCACCGGCGAGCACCCCATGACGCGCTTCGCCAAGGTGCTGCCGGGCCCGCGCGGCTGGTTCCCGCTGCTGCTCGCGGTGATCTGCCTGGCGTCGTTCCCCGGCTGGGCCAGCGGGGTGGCGGTCGCGCTCGGCGACTACCTGGAGTCCCTCGGCGCGGGCAACGGCACCTTCTACGCGGTCGGAGTGCTCGTCTTCGCGGCGGCGCTGTCCTACGTGGGCGGTTACGTGCTGCTGGAGAAGGTGCAGGTGGTGATCGCCGGGCTGATGGTGGTGCTCGTCCTGGTCGCGGTCTTCGTCGCGCGGCCAGACTGGCTCGGCGTGCTCGGCGGACTCGTCCCCGGTGATCTGGACTACGCGCCCTTCGTGAGCGACAAGTATCCCGAGATCGTCTCGACGTCGGTCTGGGTGGAGCTCGTGGTCTTCATGGGCGGCCTCGGCGGCGGCATGTACGACTACATCGGCTACACCGGCATGCTCCGCGAGAAGAAGTGGGGGATGCTCGGGCACCGCGAGATCGACGCGATCGGCCACCAGCTGTCCGCCATGGACGACCACGACCGCATCCCGCTGTCCACCGAGCCGGAGGACGTGGCCGCCGCCCGCGCCTGGAGCCGCGCGCCGATGTTCGACATGCTGGCGGCGTTCCTCGCGGTGGGCGTCATCGCCGCGGCATTCATGATCAACGGCGCGACGATCCTCGGCGAGCAGCAGCAGGTGCCCGAGGGCAACGACGTGCTGACGTTCCAGTCGCAGTTCCTCGCCGTGGTGGCACCGGTCTTCGAGTACTTCTACATCGTCGCGATCGTGATGGTGCTCTTCGGCACGGTCTACGCCGTGTGGGAGGTCTACTCGTGGACCACCTACGAGAGCGTCGCCGCCATCTCGGAGAAGGTGCGCGCCCGCGGCCAGCGCGGTATCCGCCCCTACGTCTACGCGTGGACCGGCATCGGCAGCCTGCTGGCGATCGGGTCCGGAGCCGGCTTCGTCGCACTGATCACCCCGGCGTCCATCCTCGGCGGCGTCTTCGCCTGCGGCATCTACGGCGCCGGGCTCCTCTACGTCGACAAGGTCAATCTGCCGCCGGAGTACCGGATGAGCACGCTGCTCCGTGCCCTGGTGGCCGCCGGCTCGCTGTTCCTCACGGTCGCCGGCATCGTCGCGATGCTCGCCTTCGTCGGGGTGATCGCGTGAGGACGCCGGTGCAGGGCCGCTACGCGGTGGTCGGCCTGGCCTTCCTGGTGCTGGCCGGCGTCCGGGCGGCTCAGGACGCGCCGGTGTGGGCGGCGGTCTTCGCCGCCGCGGCCGCCGTCAACGCCTGGCTGGCCGTGCACGAGGCCCGGCCCCGGAAGGCGGCGACGCAGGCCGCGCCCGTCGACGCGGCTCGTATCGAACGGTCCCGGC
>DOWQ01000163.1 GCA_003519485.1 Streptomyces sp.
GGGTCGGCGGGCGGCGGGCCGCCGGCGCGCGCGGCGGCGAGCAGGTCGGTGGCGTCCTCGGGCGGCGGTATGCGCTCGCCGGGCAGCACCCGGGAGTCGTTCCGGGTCTGGAAGTCGAGGTCGCAGGCGGTGAGGGCGATACGGACCGGCGAGTCCGAGGCGGTCCGGCGAAGATACGTCTCCCAGGCGCGGTCGGCGCAGACCAGCGCGGTGACGCCGGCGTCAGCGAGGACGTGTCCGACCTCGCGCTCCTTGTACATCGGGTTGACCGGGACGACCGTGCCGCCGGCCTTCCACGCCGCGAGCAGTGCGATCACGAAGTACGGGGTGTTCTGCAGGATCAGCGCCAGCCGGTCGCCGCGGGCGAAGCCGCGCGCGGCGAGGTGACCGGCGACGCCGTCGGACAGTTCGTCCACCTCCCGGTAGCTGAGCCGGCCGTCGAAGTAGGCGAGCGCCGGCTGGTCGGGAGCCCGGCGCACCGCGTCCCGGAAGGAGTGCAGCACCGACTCCGGCGGGTGGGCGGGGGTGCGCTGGGCCTCGCTGAGCTGTCCGAGCCAGGGCTTGGCGGCGTAGATCGACCCGGTCATCCGGCGTCCCTCTCCAGGTGTTGCTGCATCTTGTTCATGCCCGCGAGCCAGCGGTCGGTGTCGCCCGCCCGGGCCGTGTAGTAGTCGGCGACCTCGGGGTGCGGCAGGACGAGGAAGCGCTCGGCGGCCATCGCCTCGAAGACGGCGTCCGCCACCTGCTCGGGCTCGATCGCGGTGGGGCGCAGCACGAGGTCGCCCGCGGTCCCGGTGCCGGCGAGCATGTCGGTCCGTACGCCCTGCGGGCAGACGGCATGCACCCCGATGCCGCGGTGCCGGTAGGTGGCCGAGAGCCATTCGGCGAAGGCCAGCGCGCCGTGCTTGGTCACGCTGTACGGCGCGGAGCCGACCATGGTGAGCAGGCCGGCGGCGGAGACGGTGGCGACGAAGCGGCCGCTGCCGCGCTCCAGCCACTCCGGCAGGAGCTCCCGGGCAGCGCGGACGTGCGCCATGACATTGACGTCCCAGGCGTCCGCCCAGATCTGCTCGTCGGCCTCGGGGCCGCCGTGCGGGGCGATGCCGGCGTTGGCGCAGAAGATGTCGATGGAGCCGCCGAGCGCCTCGCGGGCGGCCGCCACGATCCCGGACGCGTCGCCCGGCACGGCGACGCCGCCGATCTCCGCCGCCACGGCCTCGGCCTTGCTCTTGTCCAGGTCGTTGACGGCCACCCTGGCGCCTTCGGCCGCGAACTTCCGGGCGAGCGCGGCCCCTATGCCGCCGCCTCCCCCGGTGACGACAACTGCTCGGTCGCGAACCGTCTCCACGTTCGTTCTCCCTCGACTCGGCTGTGACGGCAGACTAACCGGTCGGTATGTGACCTGGGAAGGGGTGGCCCGGCCCTCCCCGCCACGGCCGCCGTCCAGGTCGTTCCGCCCGGGCTCCCCGCGGGTTAGCGTGCGTGAGCACACTGCAATCGCCGGTGCCGGGACCGCACCCGCCGCCGGTGCGAAGCCGAGCCCGGAGGTGCGTGGATGAGTCTGTCCCGAAGGAATCTGCTGGCAGTCACAGGAGCCGTCGGCGTCGCCGCGGCAGCGGCGCCCGCGGCCCGCGCGGATACGGCGGACACGGCATCCGCGGGCCGGGGCAGACCCCGCGTCCGTACGGGCTTCGACGAGCTGGCGGCGAGCGGCTACGCGGCCCTGACGGGGCAGCGGGTCGGCGTCGTCACCAACCCGACCGGGATCACGGCCGGTGCCGGCCACATCGTGGACGTGATGCACGGCGACGACCGGGTGGACGTGACCGCCGTCTTCGGCCCGGAGCACGGCTTCCGGGGGACGGCACAGGCGGGCGGCTCGGAGGGCCGGTACGACGACCCGGCGACGGGACTGCCGGTGTTCGACACCTATCTCAAGAGCGGCCAGAAGCTGGCGGACATCTTCACCGAGTCCGGCGTGGAGACGGTGGTCTTCGACATCCAGGACGCCGGCGCGCGCTTCTACACGTACATCTGGACGATGTTCGACTGCATGGTCGCGGCGGTGCTCGCCGGCAAGCGCTTCGTGGTGCTGGACCGGCCGAACCCGGTGACGGGGCGGGACGCGTACGGCCCGGTGCTGGAGAAGGAGTTCGCCACCTTCGTCGGCCGGGAGCCGATCGCCCAGCAGCACGGCATGACGGTCGGCGAGCTGGCGCAGCTCTTCAACGCCGAGTTCGTGCCCGGGTCCGCCGACGGGCGGAAGGCCGAGCTGGAGGTCGTCCGCATGTCCGGCTGGCGACGCGGCGACTTCTTCGACGCGACCGGGCTGCCCTGGGTGCCGCCGAGCCCGAACATGCCGACGCCCGAGACGGCGCTCGTCTACCCGGGCACCTGCCTGTTCGAGGGCACGAACCTGTCGGAGGGGCGCGGCACCACCCGCCCGTTCGAACTGCTGGGCGCCGAGGGGGTCGACCGGCACTGGGCGGAGGCGGCGAACGAGCTGGAGCTGCCCGGGGTGCGCTTCCGGGAGGCGTACTTCGCCCCGACGTTCTCCAAGTTCCAGGGGAAGACGGTCGGCGGGGTCCAGCTGCACGTCCACGACCGGGACTCCTTCGACCCGGTGCGGACCGGTGTCGCGCTGCTCGTCACGGCGAAGCAGGTGTGGAGCGGCTTCGCCTGGCGCTCGGACAACTGGATCGACAAGCTGACCGGCTCGACGTGGGTACGGACCGCGATCGACAAGGGTGCCTCGGCGGACGAGGTCGTCGCGGGCTGGCGGAGCGAGCTCGCCGGGTTCCGCGCGGTGCGGACGGAGCATCTGCTGTACCGCGGCAGGTGAGCGGCTGAGCGGACCGGCCGGCGTCCGGTACGGATCAGTGCGGACCGGCCGGTCCTTCCCGAGCGGAGGACCGGCCGGCAGTGCGAGGGGCCTGAGCGGACCGGCGGAAGACCACTGGCCGGGACCGCCCGCGGGGGGTGTCAGCGACGACCGTCACGGTGGGGGCGCCGGCGGGGCAGCCGCCGGGTGTGAGGGCCGGCGGAGACCGCCGGCGGTGGCCGTACGGCGGGCCCGGGGCTCTCCACCAACCGCCGACGGACCGGCCGGTCCCGCCCTGATGTGCGCTGTCGCATTCCGGCTCCTCCCCCTGCGGGCGCGCCGGACACTACCGCCCGCTGCTCCCGGCGGGTGGCGGGACCGCGTCACCTTTTCCGAATCACCACGAACTCGCGGTCCGCCGCCGCCCACGGCCGGGGCCGGGGCCGGGCCGCCGCGCAAGAGGGCCCAATCGGCCGACTTCCGGGCCGTACGCCGGAAAAGGGAGCCGATCGGGCACCGGCTGCGTCCATTCCACATCGCCGTATCACGAGCGACGGAGGTGGGAAGCGATGGCAGGTTTCAGAAGTCTCGCCGAGCAGGTGCGTGACCCTCGGCTCAGCCCCGTTCAGCGGCGCACCGCGCTGCGCAGGTGCCTGGAGAAATTCGCCCCGTACGGCCACCGGGCGACCTGGGATCATCTCTGCGGCCGGGCCGGTGTCGGCACCCGGGACCGGCAGCCGGACCCGGCACGGCTGGTCGCGGCGCTGGCGGAGCTGGCGGAGGCCCGCGAGGTCTGGCTGGCGTACGACGTGGCGTTCGCGGCGCGCCGCAAGCGCGAGAAGCAGCTGGGCATCCGGCAGCCCAGCGTCCTGGACGACTGGCACCGGCGCACCTGGGGCGGCTGCGGGGTCGCCTGGTGCGACGATCCGCTGGTGCACCCGGCCGCGCCGCTGGCCGATGTGCTGCACCGCATGATCTCCGCCCTGGAGTCGGAGCCCGGCTCCTCCTGCCCGGTGTGCGGCTCCCAGCGGATCGAATGGCGCGGCGGGCTGGACCACCAGCCGGACTCCGGGCCGGTCTGCACGGGCTGCGGCATCGTCGTACCGGAACCGGTCCTGACCCGCCAGGCCCTCGCCGAGGCCCGCAGGTCACGGCGGCCGGACCTGGTCCCGGCCCGCTGAAGCACCTGAAGCACACCCGATTGAAACCTCCCCTCCCTGAAGGGAGGGGATTCCTCACTCTCCAGGGTTGATCGGGGATTTCTAGCTCACGCTGCCAGGCCAGGCAGCGCCTGGTCTGGTCTTCCACGATCAGCACTAGCCGGGTTGAGACCAGCCCGGACCAGCATCACGCGTGCGGAGTTCTTGTCCCTGGGGGATACGGCTCCGCACGCGGTGCAGGCATATGTACGCTCGCAAAGAGGTAGTGCGTGCTTGGTTCTCGCTCCGCACTGTGCGCAATCCATGGTGGTGTACGCGGGATGTACCAGATGCACGATGCGTCCGTGCTTGCGGGCCATCTCGATGAGGGCCTGCTTGGTCGCGCCGATGGCGGCGTCAGCGGCCTTTCCGGCCATGGTCGACTTGGCAAGGGAACTTCGGGCGGAAGTCCTCGACCGCGAAGGCGTCATGGTCACGAGCCACGGACTTGGCCCACTTACGGCCGGTGTCCTGCCGCTGCCGGGCAACTTTCTTGTGCAGCTTTGCCGTCAGCTTCTTGGCCCGTTCATAGCCCTTCGATCCCGCCTGCCCGCGCTGCGGCTCGCGGCGCTTCATCATCCGCTGGTAGCGGGCGAGCTTCGCCGCCGATTTCCTGCCGTGCTGGGCGTGGGGTAGGTCGTGCACGTCGGAAGTGGTGGTCGCCGTCTCCTTGACGCCCCAGTCGATACCGATCACGGCACCGGTCTCCGGTAGCGGCTGCACCTCGGCGGGCACGACGAACGAGCAGTACCAGTGCCCGTCCGAGCCTTGATGGACCCGGACGCTGGACGGATCGGCCGGGAGGTCCCGCGACCACACAACGGTCAGACTGATACCGCCCGCGAGGTGCAGCTTCCCGCCCTTCAACCGGAAACCCCGGCGGGTGTAGTTGAGGGATGGCAGCGCTTCGCGCTTCTTCTTGCACTTCGGCATCCCCGCCCGGCGTGCCATGGGCAGCCGGTCCTTGATGTCTTTCTGTGCCTTGGTGCGGGATTTGGCGAAGTCGCGGATGGCCTGCTGCTGCGGAACACTGGAGCCCTCGCGCAGCCACAGGGTGCGCTTGCGGGCTTCGGTCAGCATCTTGTCGAGCCGGGCCGGACCGCACGTCACCTTGTCGGCGTCTTCGGGCCGGTTCTTGTTCCAGAGGTGCGTCTTCTTGGACTTGGCGACGGACTCGTTCCAAATCCAGCGGCACCGGTCCCACTCCGCCATGAGGGCGGCGGACGTGGTGGACGACACACGAAGCCGGAACGTCCACCGGGCATACCCGGCGCCCTCAGCTTCCCCCGATGTCGCCATACCCTCATACTAGCATCATGATCCGTTTCGCTCTCCGAATTCCCGAAGACCTCCACGCCCGACTGACCGCCCAGGCAACTGCGGACCGGCGGTCCATCAACTCTGAGATCTTGCACCTGCTTGAGGTCGCACTCGCCGCCACGGAGGTCGACGAGGAATCGCCCTGACGGCGATTCCTCATTCTCTGCCCCGCTCCGCAGGAACCCGGAGGCCTCCCCGCCCTAAAGGACGGGGCATCCTCCGGTTACTCGGTGAACGCCGGCGGGCCGCTGCCGGTGCCCCGTCGCCGGTACTCATCCGTCGCTGAGTACCCGTACCCATGCCAGGGGCCGTGCGGAGGGACAGACTCCGCCCATGGACAACGTGCCACCACCGTATGCCGCCCTGGAGTCGGAGCTTCGACAGCTCGATCTGACCCTGGCCCGCGTCGATGCCGAGCGGCACGCGCTGCTCACCCGCCGGGCCGGACTGATCACCCTGTTGTCGAGGGCCGCGCAACCGGCGGCCGGGGCCCGCCCGGCGACGGGCGGGGGGTCGTCCGGCCGGGGATCCACGGACCCGGCGGCGGACCTGGGGGCGACGGGCCGGGACGCGTCGCCGACGACCGTGCGCAACGTGCTGCTGGCCCTGGGCGGGGTGCTGCTGGCCGCGGCGGTGATCGCCTTCACGGTCGTCAGTTGGGGACGGCTGGGCATCGGCGGCCGGGCGGTCGTGCTCGGGCTGCTGACGGTGACCGCCCTCGCGGCCTCCGTACCGCTGCTGCGGCGCGCTCTTACCGCGACGGCGGAGGTCGTGGCCTGCCTGGGACTGCTCCTGCTGGTGCTGGACGCCTACGCGCTGCACCGGGTGGCGCTGCCGGGGACGGACGCCACGGCGTACGCGGCAGGGGCGAGCGCGGTGCTGGCGGCGGTGTGGACCGCGTACAGCCGGTGGCTCGGCGGCCGGGTGCCGGCGACCGGACCGGACCGCCG
>DOWQ01000760.1 GCA_003519485.1 Streptomyces sp.
CCGCGGAGGTCGCCGCCGTCCGCGCGGGTGCGGGGCCTGCCGCGGCACGTTCCCGCGCCCGGCTCCGCCGGCCGGGGCCGCATGTCAGACTGCACTGTATGCGACGCCTGTTCCCCCTGACCGCCGAATCGGCGGCCCCGGACCTGCTCGTCGAGCGCGAGTGGGACCCCGACGAGCTGGCCGACGCCTACGCCTACCCGGAGAGCGGCGACGCCGCGGACACGGCTGTTCCCGGGGACCGGGAACCGGCAGCTCCCGCGGCTCCGGTCGCTCCGGCGGGAACGGCAGCCCGGGCGGGAACGGCGGCAACGGCCGTCCCCGGTGCGCCCGGCCCCGTCCCGGACGCCTGGCTGCGCGCCAACATGGTCTCCTCCCTCGACGGGGCAGCGAATCACGACGGCCGCTCGCAGCCCCTCTCCTCGCGCGCCGACATGCGTGTCTTCGGCACGCTGCGCGGCCTCGCCGACGTGGTGATCGTCGGCGCGGAGACCGCGCGCAAGGAGGGCTATCGCCCGGCCAGGGTCCGCGAGGCGTTCGCCGCCCGCCGGGCCGCGGCGGGCCAGAGCCCGGCCCCGGCGATCGCAGTGGTGAGCGCGAGCCTGGACCTGGACTTCTCGCTGCCGCTCTTCACGGAGCCGGTGGTCCCCACCCTCGTCCTCACGGGTGCGGCGGCCGTCGCCGAGCGCCCCGAGCGGGCCGAGCGGGCCCGTGCGGCGGGCGCGGAGGTGCTGGTGACGGGGCACGGCGAGGGCATCGAGCCGGCGGTCGCCGTACGGGTGCTCGCGGACCGGGGGCTCACCCGCCAGCTGACCGAGGGCGGCCCGCGGCTGCTCGGTCAGTTCGCGGTGGCCGGGGTGGTCGACGAGCTGTGCTTCACGCTGGCCCCCGTCGTTGCGGTCGGCGCGGCCCCGCGGATCATGGGCGGACCCGCGATCGCAGTGCCGGAACGATTCTTCCTCGCGGCGGTACTGGAGGAGGAGGGCTTTCTCTTCACCCGGTACCGGCGTGACCGGCGGGGTGGCTCAACGGATCCGAACGGTCGGATCTGAGCATCTGCGGAACTTATCGTTCCGCTTACTCTTTACTCTCTGTTGGGAAGACTTGTACGCACATGCCCGTGCGAGCACGGGACAGGATGGTTGCTGTAGGGCCCCGGGGCCCATGAGGAAGAAGGGCACCTGCCGTGTTCACCTCCGTACTCATGATCGAGAAGCCGCTGGTGCCCACCGATGTGGATCTCGTCACCACGCTCCACGGGGACGAGCTCGTGTCGTTCGTGGTCCTGATGCAGCCGCACGGTGACCAGGACCGGCTGCTCAGGGCGCTCGACGACGTGGCGCTCGGCGATCTGGAAGAAGCCGTCCACGACGCCGGCACACCCGAGGGCGAGGCGGTCCTCCCCGCGGCGCGCGCCCTCACCCACTCCCTGGAGTCGCTGCGCGCGACGGGGCACGAGGCGATCGGTCAGATCGTCGAGGAGCACCCGCTGGACCTGCTGAAGAGCATCGTCGAACAGACGAACGCGGACGAGGTGCTCGTGCTGACCGCGCCGCATCTCGTGGAGGAGTTCTTCCACCGCGACTGGACGTCCCGCGCCCGGAACAAGGTCGGCGTCCCGGTGCTCAAGTTGTACGCCCACACCGAATAGGCTGACAGGCCCCGGCACCGGCCACCGCCGGGGCCCGGCCCAGCATTCCCGGTCACCAGCCCCAGCCGAGTCACAGCCCCAGCCCAAGCCCCCAGCCCAGCCCCCCGCCGGCTTCCCCGTTCCTCCGGTGGCCCGGCCGACCGGCCGAACCGCCCGCAGAGACCAATCCCCAGGAGATACCCGCATGGCACCCGCCGTCCCGTCCGCCATGGACCGACCGCACTTCATCGGCATCGGCGGCGCAGGAATGTCGGGCATCGCGAAGATTCTCGCCATGCGCGGCGCGCAGGTCGCGGGCAGCGACGCGCGGGAGTCCGCCACGGCGGCCGCGCTGCGTGCCCTCGGGGTGACGGTGCACATCGGCCATGCCGCCGGGCACCTCGCCGAGGACACGAGCTGTGTGATCGTCTCCAGCGCCATCCGCGCGGACAACCCGGAGCTGGCGGCGGCGTCGGAGCGGGGCATCCCCGTCGTGCACCGCGCGGACGCGCTCGCCGCGCTCATGGCGGACGAGAAACTGCGGCCGATCGCCGTCGCGGGCACCCACGGCAAGACCACGACCACCTCGATGCTCGCGGTCGCCCTCACCACCCTCGGCCTCGACCCCTCGTACGCCATCGGCGGCGACCTGGACGTGCCCGGCTCGAACGCCCTGCACGGCAGCGGCGACATCTTCGTGGCGGAGGCGGACGAGAGCGACCGCAGCTTCCACAAGTACGCACCTGAGGTCGCCATCGTCCTCAACGCGGAGCTGGACCACCACGCCAACTACGCCTCGATGGAGGAGATCTACGAGTCCTTCCGTACCTTTGTCGGCCGGGTCCGCCCCGGCGGCACGCTCGTCGTCTCCGCGGACCAGCCGGGCGCGCGCGAGCTGACCGCGCGGGTCGTCGGCGGGCCGGAAGCGGCGCAGGGCCTGAAGATCGTCACCTACGGCGAGGCCGAGGACGCGGACGTACGGATCACCAAGATCAATCCGCGCGGACTGACCAGCGAGGTGACCGTGCTGCTGGCCGGCCGGATGCTCACCTTCACGGTGTCCGTCCCCGGCCGCCACTACGCCGGCAACGCCGTCGCCGCCCTCGCGGCCGGCACCGCGCTCGGCCTGCCCGCGCACAACCTCGCCTCGGCGCTCGGCTCGTACACCGGCGTTAGGCGCCGCCTCCAGCTCAAGGGGACCGCGGCCGGGGTCAAGGTCATCGACTCCTACGCGCACCACCCGACCGAGATCGCCGCCGACCTGGAGGCCGTCCGCGGCGGCGCGGGCGACGGGCGGGTCCTCGTCGTCTTCCAGCCGCATCTCTTCAGCCGCACCCGGGAGCTGGGCATCGAGACCGGCGAGGCCCTCGCCCTCGCCGACTCCTCCCTCGTCCTGGACATCTACCCGGCCCGCGAGGACCCGATCCCGGGGGTCACCAGCGACTTGATCATCGACGCGGCCACGGCCAAGGGCGCGGACGTACGGGGCGAGCACGTGAAGGACGCGGTGCCGGAGCTGATCGCGGGAATGGCGAAGCCGGGTGACCTGGTTCTCACCATGGGGGCGGGCGACGTGACCGAGCTGGGCCCGGACATTCTGGCCCGGCTGGAGAGTTGAGCACCCGCCCGGAGAGCTGAGCACCGGAAAGAGGACCGCAGATGCCGTACGAGATCGACAAGCCGGACGAGCAGTGGCGCGCGGAGCTGTCCCCGGCGGAGTACGCCGTGCTCCGCCAGGCCGGCACCGAGCCCGCCCACACCGGCGAGTACACGGATACGACTGCGACCGGCGTCTACTCCTGCCGGGCCTGCGGAGCGGAACTGTTCCGCTCCGACACCAAGTTCGCGTCCCACTGCGGCTGGCCGTCCTTCTACGACCCCAAGGACTCGGACGCGGTCGAGCTGATCGAGGACCGTTCGTTCGGGATGACCCGGGTCGAGGTGCGCTGCACGCGCTGCGGCTCCCACCTCGGTCATGTGTTCGAAGGTGAGGGTTACCCGACCCCGACCGACCAGCGGTACTGCATCAACAGCATCTCGCTGCGGCTCACCCCCGACGAGGGCTGACCCGGACCGACCGCGACGAGAGCCGCCCCGCCCGGCGGCCCCCGTTCGTCTGTTCGTCCGTTCCGCGGCCTCGCGCCCCCTCGTGAGCCCGGCCCGGTGCCCCACGAGGCCCGGCCGTCTCGTTCCGCCCGCGCGCGGCCCGCCCGGTGCGTCGTCTGGG
>DOWQ01000158.1 GCA_003519485.1 Streptomyces sp.
GGCTGCTGCCCGTTGTGCGGCCGTTCGCCGTCGGAGCCGCAGAGCTCCTCGTTCAGCTCCCGTACGAGCGTCACGAGGTCCCGCGGCCGCTCCGGGTTCCACCAGTCGCCGAGCAGCTGCGCCAGCGACTCCTCCCGGGCCTTCGCCAGGTGCACCGCCACCTCCCGCCCCATGTCGGTCAGCACCAGCGGCAGCCCCTTCCGTACGGCCAGCCGGCGGCCCTCGATCTGCTGGGCGGCGGCAGTGAGCACGCCCAGCGGCACGCTGCCGTGCTCGGCGAGCAGAGCGGGCTCGGCCGATCCGTAGTGTTTGATGCGCAGCAGCAGCCAGCTCGCGCCGGGCTGGAGGTCGTAGCCGGCGCGCTCGGTGATGTCCGCGTAGATCCGGTGGCGCCCCTCGCGGCTGCCGAGCACGGACAGCGCGCGGGCCACCTCGTCGTGCGAGGAGCGTTCGACCGGGTTGCCGGCGAGCGTCTCGCTCATGTCGGGCGTGGTGACGGAGGCCCGCAGCGGCTCCTCCTTGAGGAAGATCGCCAGGACCACCGCGAGCAGCGCGACCGGCGCCGCGAACACGAAGACGTCGGTGATCGCCGTGGAGTAGGCGTGCAGCACGCCGGGCCGCAGCTCGGCCGGGAGTTCGGCGATGAGGCGCGGGTCGGATTCCAGGCTCTCGGTGCCCGCGCCGGGCGGCAGCTCCCGGCCCGCCAGCGCGGCGGAGAGCTTGCCGCCCAGCCGGCCGGCGAAGATCGCGCCGAAGACGGCGACGCCGAAGGAGGCGCCGATGGAACGGAAGAAGGTGGCCCCGGAGGTGGCGACGCCGAGGTCCTCGTAGCCGACGGAGTTCTGCACGACGAGCACCAGGATCTGCATGACCAGGCCCAGCCCGAAGCCGAAGACCGCGAAGTAGCCGCTGACCTCCCAGACGCCGCTGAACTCGTCCAGCTGGTGCAGCAGGAGCAGGCCGAGGGTGGTGAGCGCCGTGCCCGCCAGGGGGAAGACCTTCCAGCGGCCGGTACGGCTCGCGAGCTGGCCGGACAGGACGGAGGCGACCAGCAGCGCGGCCACCATCGGCAGCATGTGGATGCCGGACATGGTCGGCGTGATGCCCCGTACGACCTGGAGGAAGGTCGGCAGGTAGATCATCGCGCCGAACATCGCGAAGCCGACGACGAAACCGATGACCGAGCAGAGGGTGAAGGTGCGGATCCGGAACAGCTTCAGCGGCAGCACCGGTTCCGCCGCCCACCGCTCCACCGCCACGAACGCGGCCAGCAGCAGGACGCTCAGCGCCGCGAGTCCGGTGATCCGCCACGAGCCCCAGGGCCAGGCCGTGCCGCCGAGCGAGGCCACCAGCACGAGGCAGGCGGCGAGCGCGGCGAGCAGGAAGGTGCCGAGGTAGTCGATGGTGTGCCGCTGGGTGTACCGCGGGATGTGCAGCACGGCGGCGATGACGAGCAGCGCGACGAGCCCGATCGGTAGGTTGACGTAGAAGACCCAGCGCCAGCTGAGGTGCTGCGTGAACAGCCCGCCGAGCAACGGCCCGAGCACACTGCTGGCGCCGAACACGGCACCGAACAGGCCCTGGTACCGACCGCGTTCCCGGGGCGCCACGATGTCGCCGACGATCGCCATCGACAGCACCATCAGGCCGCCGCCGCCGAGGCCCTGGAGCGCGCGGTAGGCGATCAGCTGCGGCATGTCCTGGGCGAGACCGCACAGCGCGGAGCCGACGAGGAAGATGACGATGGCGGCCTGGTAGAGCTTTTTGCGGCCGTACTGGTCGCCGAGCTTGCCCCAGAGCGGGGTCGCGGCGGTCGCCGCGAGCAGATAGGCGGTGACCACCCACGACAGGTGGTCCATGCCGCCGAGTTCGCTGACGATCGTCGGCAGCGCGGTGGAGACGATCGTCTGGTTGAGCGCGGCGAGCAGCATGCCCAGCAGCAGCGCGCCGATGGCCATCAGTACGGTGCGCCGGGGCACGTCCGCCACCGGCCGGCCCTCCGCGGCGGCCTCCTCCGGGTTGCGTGGCGGCTTCCCCGGCTCCCCCGGCTTCCCGGCCGGCGCGGTCGCGTCCTGTGTCATGGACGCCTCCTCGGGTGGGCGGCTGCTGTCCGTACTATCCTGGCCGGTTTGGCGGGTTATGGCCTCTCGAACAGTCCGTGTCCGGGGGGCCACCCTGGGCTTATCCCATGCCTGTCTGCATAATCGCTCCCATTACGAGGGGGAGGGGGCCCAGGTGACGGCACATCGCTGCGGCACGTGCGGCGCGAGGCGGGGAGCGGACGGGAGGGTCCACTGCGACTGCGTGGCACGCGCGGTCGCGGCGTCGGAGGACTTCGATCCGTTGCGCATACGCCCGTACGTAGAGATCCGCGAGCCCGAGCCCGACCCGGGATCGGCGCCGCCCCCGGACTGGCCGGCACCGCCGGCGGCCGGCGGGGAGCCGGGCCGGGAGCCGTTCCCGGACGCCCCGGACCGGTCCACCCGCGCCACCACGACGCCGGCTGCCCCTGCC
>DOWQ01000088.1 GCA_003519485.1 Streptomyces sp.
GCGGCAGGCGGCGGTCAGCCGGGTGTCGTGCGAGGCGTCGGGGTCGGCCGCGAGCGCCGCCAGGTCGCGCACCCGGTCGGCGCACTCGTCGAGCAGCGCGACGATCCGCAAGGCACGCGCCCTGCGGGCCGTCAGCGGGCTGAGCGGGTGCAGCAGCGGCGCCACGGAGATCCGCACCCGGGCGAGCAACTGTTCGAGTTCGGCGATGCGCGATGCGGGATCGGCCGAGTCGTCCCCGGCCAGCCGGCGCGCGGCATCCGCGGCGCACTCCCGTACGGACAACAGCGCGCGCTGGATCCAGGCGTCCGTCGCGGCGTGCGTGGTGATCGGGAGGACGACGGCGACGGCCAGCGCGGCGGCGAGTGCGCCGACGAAGGTCTGTTCGAAGCGCAGCGCCAGTAGCCCGGGGTCGAGCACGCCGAGCAGACCGTAGAGCAGCCCTGCCATCACGGTCACGAAGAACATCATCCAGCTGTAGGACAGCGCGGCCGTGTAGAAGATGCCGAACACGCAGACGGCGACGATGACGGCTGTCGGCGCGGGCGCGCCGTGCAGCGGCACGGCGGCGAACAGCCCGGCGGCGATGCCCGCGACGGTGCCCAGGACCCGCCGGCAACCGCGGACGAGGGTCTCGCCGCGCGAGGCGGTGTTGACGAAGACCCACCAGGCCGTGCCGACGGCCCAGTACCACCGCTCCTGCGAGAGCAGTTGGCCGATCCCGAGCGCCAGCGCGCAGGCCGCGGTGGCCTGGAAGGCCTGCCGGGTGGTGGGACGCAGCCGGCCGGGCACGGAGGGCGGCGCGGGCGGCACCGCCGACGGATTGTGCCGCTCGACGCACCAGACGCCGAACCGTACGGCCGCCGAGACGGCGACGGCCACGTTCACGGCCGCGTACAGCCCCGGCAGCTGGCCCGGCACCGGGTGCAGGAACTGGGTCGAGAAGAACATCATGAACGCGAAGATGCCGAGCGCGTGCCCGCGCGGCCCCCAGCGGCGAGCGTGCACCCCGAGGAAGACGACCGCGAGGAAGGCGGCGTCGCGCGCCGCCGGCTCCCCGCGCAGGGCGGTGGCGAGCGCGAGCACCGGCAGGCCGGCGGCCGGGAGCAGCGCCGTGGTGACCGCCTGCCGCCGTACGGTGGCGTCACCGACCGTGAAGAGCGCGAGGAGGGCCGCGAGGCCGCCGGTGATCGAGGCGAGCAGCGAGAGGCCGGCCAGCTCGGCGACGGCGACGGAGAGCCCGATGCCGAGCACGGCCCGCGCGGAGACGCGCAGCCGCAGCAGTCCGGGGTCGGGGGCCAGGAACGCCTTCTTCAGCACTGTTTCCCGCCCCTTTCGTCGCTCCGGCATGAAAAAGGCGTCGCGGAAGCCGCAACGCCATCGAGTGACCATCAGAGCACCTTGTGGCCCACTGGCTCAAGTCATGCTGAATCCACTGGGCCATTGGCCCAATCGACCATGACTTCCAGGCCCACCGGTTCGGCCAATGGACCACGACGGACGGCTCGGCGCGCCACCGAACCGCTGTTCGGCCCCGTGAGGCGCCCTGCCTGCCCCGGACCGCCCCGGTGACCACGGCAGGCCGCCGACGAGCGCCGGACCGCTCACCTCTCCGGGCGTGCGCCCCTCAATTCGCCTCGTCCGCTCAGTTCGCCTTGTCCGCAGCGCCGGACGGGCCGGTCGCCGCCGGGATGGGCTCGGACCGCGCGGGCTCGGGCCCCGGGTCCTCGGACCGCGCGGCCTCACGCTTGCGCAGGGCGTGCGCGACCGTGCCCCACACGCCGCGGCGGAACAGCATGACGACGACGATGAACACGGACCCGGTGACCAGCCCGACCTCCTCGAAGCCGGAGGTGGACAGCCAGTCCTCCAAGCGCACGATCGCGGTGGCCCCGACCAGGCTTCCCCACAGGGTTCCGATGCCGCCGAGGACGGTCATCACGACGACCTTGCCCGAGGTCGTCCAGTAGACCTCCTGCAGCGAGGCGAAGCCGTGGTTGACGGCGTACAGCCCGCCGGCGAGACCGGCCAGGAAGGCCGAGACGATGAAGATGCTGAGGTTGTAGCGGTGGGTGGGGTAGCCGAGCGAGCGGGCCCGGGCGGGGTTGTCACGGATGGCGGCGACCACCCGGCCGAAGGGCGAGTGGACGATGCGCCAGGCGGCGGCGAGGCCGAGCAGCACGACCGGCAGTGCCGCGTAGTAGAAGAAGAACGAGTCCGACAGATTGACGCCGGGCAGCGTCCGCGGGATGCCCTGCAGCCCGTTCTCGCCACCGGTCACGTCGTGCCACTGGTTGGCGATGAAGTAGACCATCTGTGCGAACGCCAGGGTGACCATGGCGAAGTAGATGCCGCTGCACCGTACGGAGAGGTAGCCGATGGGCAGGGCGATCAGGGCCGCGACCACTCCACCGCCGAGGACGGCGACGTAGAACGGCAGCCCGCTGTGAATGGCGATCAGGCCCGTCGCGTAGGCGGAGGTGCCCCAGAACGCGGCGTGGCCGAAGGAGAGCAACCCGGCGTGGCCGAGCAGCAGGTCGAAGGCCACGGCGAACAGCCCCCAGCACAGGATGTCGGCGGCCACCGGCGGGTACAGGACCCAGGGCATCCCGAAGGCCGCGGTGAGTCCCACGGCGAGCAGGCCCCAGCGGATCCAGGCGGGCCGGCCGTACAGTCGGTCGAGGACGGTGAGGATCACGCTTGCTCCTCTTTGCCGAACAGGCCGGCGGGGCGGACCAGCAGGACGACGGCCATGAGCAGGTAGACCGAGGTCTGCGACAGGACGGGGACGTAGAGGTTGCCGAGCGCCTGGAGCATGCCGATGGTGAATCCGGCGGCGACGGCGCCGGTGATCGATCCCAGGCCGCCGATGACGACGACGGCGAAGACGGTGATGATCAGGTCGCCGCCCATGCCGGAGTTGACCGCCCGCATGGGGGCCGCGAGCACGCCCGCGAGCCCGGCGAGTCCGACTCCGAAGCCGAAGACGGGGGTGACCCACCGCCCGGTGTCGATGCCGAACGCGCCGGTCAGTTCGGGTCGTTCGGTGGCGGCCCGTACGACGGTGCCGATCCGGGTGCGGGTCAGCAGCAGCCAGACGGCCAGGCAGACCACGAGTGAGGCGGCGAGGACGAAGACCTGGTAAGCGGGGAAGCTGAACAGGCCCAGGTCCAGCGAGCCGGTGAAGGGCGCGGCCGGGTACTCCAGGGAGTGCGACCCGTACTTCATCCGCAGCAGGTCCTGGCAGACGAGGGCGATACCAAAGGTCAGCAGGAAGTTGTACAGCGGGTCAAGCGCCATGAGCCGGTGCACGAGCAGCCGCTCGACGACGATGCCGGCGAGTGCGAGGGCGAGCGGGACGAGCACCAGGGCCCACCAGAAGCCGAGGCCGGAGCTGTCGGCGAGGATCACCGCGCCGAAGGCTCCGAGGGTGTAGATGGCGCCGTGGGCGAAGTTCACCACGCGGAGCATGCCGAAGATGACGGCGAGGCCGAGCGCGAGGAGCGCGTAGAAACTGCCGCCGACCAGGCCGTTGAACGCTTGCTGGAGGAACGAGGTCATGAATGTCCCGTCTGGTTCGTGCAGTGCGGGCAGTCCGGGCCCGGTCCGGTCCGGCGGCCGGGGTCCGGGCCCGCGCCCGTCCGGGGCGGCCGAGCCCGGTGCCGGTCCGGCCGCGCGGGGCCGGACCGCCCGCACCTGGTTGTCAGTTCATCCGGCATTCCGCGGAGGGCTCGTCGAATGCCTCCGCCGCGGGGATGGTCTCGACCAGCTCGGTGAAGTCGTCGGGCTCGGTGGCCTCAGCCGGGTCCTTGACCTTGACGAGGTAGGCGTCGTGGGCGAGCCGGTGGTCGGCCGCCCGGACCTCGGCGTTGCGGGCGAAGGGATCGTCGAACTTCATCCCGTCCAGTTCCTCGGTGACGGCCTCGGACTTGTCCGTTCCGGCCCGCTGGACGGCTTCCAGGTACTGCGTCGCCGCCGAGTAGTTGGCCGCGTGGTCGAAGGTCGGCCGGTCGCCGGTCTTCGCCTTGAAGCGGTCGGCCCACGCGCGCGACTTGTCGTCGAGGTTCCAGAACCAGGCGGAGGTGAAGGTGGTGCCGGCGAGGTTCTTCGCCCCGATGGACTTGATGTCGGTGTCGAACATCAGGCCGATCGCCAGCTTGATGCCCTTCTCCTTGAGCTTGAACTGCTTGTACTGCTTCACGACGTTGACCAGGTCGCCGCCGGCCTGCAGGACCCCGATGACGTCCGGCTTGGGCTTGAGGGTGGGCGCCTTCAGCAGGAAGGTGGAGTAGTTGTCGCTCGGGAACGGCGTCGGGTCCTTGGCCAGCACCTTCCCGCCCGCGCCGGTTATCGCCGTCGAGAACTTGGCCTGCATGTCCTGGCCGAAGGCGTAGTCCGGGTACAGCAGGTACCAGTTCTCGCCGCCCTTCCTGGTCACGTTGGTGCCGGTGCCGTTCGCCAGCATGTAGCTGTCGTACGCCCACGCGTAGGTGTACTTGTTGCAGCTCTTGCCGGACAGCTCGGTGGTGGCGGCGCCGATGTTGAAGTAGAGCTGCTTGGACTGCTCGGCGATGGTCGCGACCGCCAGGGCGGCGGAGGAGGTGGGCACGTCGAAGATCGCGTCCGCCTTCTTGCGGTCGTACATCTCCCTGGCCTGCGTGTTGGCGATCTCGGGCTTGTTCTGATGGTCCGCGGAGACCACCTCGATGTCGCCGGTCACCGCCTTGTCGCCGTGCTTCTTCTTGAAGTCGGCCACGGCCATCTCTACGGCCGCCACGGCGTTCGGCCCCGCAAGGTCCGCGTAGACACCGGACAGGTCGGTGAGCACTCCGAGGGTGATCTTGTCGTCGCTGATCTTGCCGCCGTCCGCGGCGGGGCCGCCTCCGCAGCCGGCGAGCAGTGCCGTCATCGCGATCCCGGCCGTGGCGACGGTCCATGTGCGTTTCATGCGAGTCCTTCTTTCGGGGACGACGGGCCGTGGGGGGCGGTCCGCCGGTGGCGACGGGCCGTGGATGCGGTCACAGACCGAGGTATTGGAGGAGCTCGTGTTCGCGCCGGCGCACGTCGGCGTTGGCCAGCGTCTCGACGATGCGGCCCTGGGCCAGCAGGTAGTGCCGGTCGGCCACGGTGGTGGCGAAGCGCAGGTTCTGCTCCACCAGCAGCACGGCGACACCGTGTCGTTTGGCCTCCAGGAGAATCTCGCCGATCTGCTGGACGATGATCGGAGCGAGCCCCTCCGTCGGCTCGTCGCACAGCAGTACGCGTGCCCCGGTGCGCAGCACCCGGGCCAGCGCGAGCATCTGCTGCTCGCCCCCGGAGAGCTTGCCGCCCGGTGCCCGGCGGCGGGCGGCCAGCGCGGGGAAGGTGTCGTAGATCCGGCTGAGCGGCCACGGGGAGGCGCCGCCGACCGGCGGCAGGGTCAGATTCTCCTCGACGCTCAGGCCCGCGTAGATGCCTCGGTCGTCGGGGACGAAGCCGAGGCCCAGCCGGGCCCGGCGGAAGGGAGCAGCGGTGGACACGTCGTGTCCGCCGAGGGTGACGACGCCGGTCATCCGCCGGTGCAGTCCCATCACACAGCGCAGCAGCGTGGTCTTCCCCGCGCCGTTGCGCCCGACGAGGGTGACCACTTCGCCCTCGCCGACGCGCAGCGACACCTCGTCCAGCACCCTGGCCTCGTCGTACTGGGCGCTCACGCCCCGGACCTCAAGCAACGTCGGCCCCCAGATAAGCCTCGATGACTCTCGGGTCCGCGCGAACGGTCTCGTACGGTCCTTCCACCAGCACCCGGCCCCGCTGAAGCACCGTCACGGTGTCGGCGAGCGAGCCGACGACGCTCATGTTGTGCTCGACCATCACCACGGTGCGGCCCGCGCGGACCCGGTCGATCAGGGCCACCGTGCGATCCACGTCCTCCAGCCCCATCCCGGCCGTCGGTTCGTCCAGCAGCAGGATCCGGGGGTAGAGCGCCAGTGCCAGCGCCAGCTCCAGGGCGCGCTTCTGGCCGTACGGAAGGCTGCCGGCCGGCCGGCTCGCGAGCCGGCCGAGTCCCACCTCGTCGAGCAGTTCGGCCGCGCGGGCGGAGAACCGCCGCATCAGCTTGTCGGAGCGCCAGAAGCGGCGGCCGAGCCCGGTGCCGGCCTGCAGGGCCAGCTCCACGTGCTCCTGCGCGGAGACCCCGGAGAACAGACTGGTGACCTGGAAGGACCGGGCGACGCCCAACCGGGCGATGCGTTCGGGCGGTTGGCCGGTGACGTCGTCCCCGCCCACGACGATCCGGCCGGCCGTCGGGCTGAGGAATCCGGTGAGCAGATTGAACAGGGTGGTCTTACCGGCCCCGTTCGGGCCGACCAGGACGTGCACCGTGCCCTCGGTTACACTCAGCGCGACCTCGTCGACGGCGCGGAAGCCCTGAAATTCCTTGGTCAAGTCCTGCGTGGACAAGATGACCTGCGGTTGACTCATGCCGACCTCGGCTGCCGGACGGATACGACGGCGAATGCCGACGTGGGCCAGACGCTAAGGCCGGCCACGTACGGTGGCTACGTAGGGGATCTCCACAAGGCGGGCCCGAACAGTGTGCGAAGCGCACGCTTCCGCTCGGCGCCTTCCGACCGGACCGCCCGAGGGTGGCCGACTCCCCCGGCGGGCCCGGGGCGGAGTGTGTGGAGACCGCCCATGGGCGCGCCACCGGCCGGCTCACCGCGGTGTACGGCCCGCCCCGGAAGCGTACGGTCCGGTTCGGCTGCGGCGCACGGCCGGTACGGGTGCGGCACACAAGCGCTACGGGAGCGTACGGCGCGGTCCCGGAGGCCGGGCCCCCGCGAGTCCCGTACACGCTGAGCCGCCACAGGCCCTGCCGGCACATGGCGGTCCGCCGCAACAGCGTGCTGCGGTGTGTTGTCCCGCGACATGGGCGGCGAGGACGGGCGACCCTGCTGTTCGCGNNCGCACGAGCCGCGCAGCCGCTGACGGGCTACGGCCCGATGGGACGACCGTTGTCCGTACGGGTGGCCAGTGGCTCAGCCGGTCGCCCCGCAGCAGGGTCATTGGTACATTGCCCGTGCCGATCCATCGATCACCTACCCGGAAGGGAACCCGCCGGCCGTGGCTGCCGTGGACGAGCTCGACGCCCGCATCCTGCGGCTGCTCCTGGAGCAGCCGCACACCAGCGTGCGCGAGTACGCGCGCCTTCTCGGGGTCGCCCGCGGGACCCTCCAGGCCCGGCTCGACCGGCTGGAACGGGACGGCGTGATCACCGGCTCGGGGCCCCGCCTCTCCGCCGCCGCCCTCGGCCACCCCGTACTGGCGTTCGTCGTCATCGAGGTCACGCAGGGGCACCTGGTGGACGTCGCGGACGCGCTGGCCGAGCTGCCGGAGATCATCGAGGCGTTCTCGGTCACCGGCGGCGGCGATCTGCTCACCCGCGTCGTCGCACGCGACAACGGCCACCTGGAGGACGTCATCCAACGGCTCATCCAGCTGCCGGGCGTGGTCCGGACCCGTACCGACGTCGCCCTGCGCGAGCGGGTGGCGTACCGGATGCTGCCGCTGGTGGAGTCGGTGGGACGGGCCGTACGCAGACCGGGCTGAGCCGCCCGGGCCCGTACGGTGCCCCGGCCGGGCCTGCACGGGGCCGTACGCCGCCGCGGACGGGCCCGCGCGGCCCCGCGGGGGCGGCCACCGGGTACGTCCCCTCTCTTGGCATCCTGGAGCCATGAGTGACGCGCCCACCCCTTCGGTGATCTTCGACCTCGACGGCACCCTCATCGACAGCGAGCCCAATTACTACGAGGCCGGGCGGCGGCTGCTGGCGGGGCACGGCGTGCCCGGCTTCACCTGGGAGCAGCACACCCGGTTCATCGGGATCGGCACCCGCGAGACGCTGGAGACGCTGCGCCGCGAATACGCGCTCGACGCCCCGCTCGAGGAGCTCCTCGCCGGCAAGAACCGGCTCTACCTGGAGCTGGCCCGCACCTCCACGGAGGTCTTCCCGCAGATGCGGAAGCTCGTGGAGACCCTGCACGCGCAGGGTGTGCCGATGGCCGTGGCGTCCGGCTCCTCCCGGGCGGCCATCGGCGCGGTGCTCGGGGCGACGGGGCTGGCGGCATTGATCCCCGTCGCCGTGTCGGCGGAGGAGGCCGGGCAGGGCAAGCCGGCGCCCGACGTGTTCCTGGAGGCGGCCCGACGGCTGGGAGCGGACCCGTCGGAGTGCGTGGTGCTGGAGGACGCGCCCCCGGGGGCGGAGGCCGCGCGGCGGGCCGGAATGCGCTGCCTCGCGGTGCCGTACGTCCGTGGGTCCGAGCGGGACCCGGGGTTCTCCGCGGCCGGGCTGATGTTCGCGGGCGGCCAGGACGAGTTCGACGCCCGGGCCGCCCACGACTGGATCATGGCGCCGCGCTGAACAAGGCCGTCGCCGCGGCCGGCCCGGACCGGCCCGGCCGGCCGTCCACGCCCCTCCCGAATCCGACCCCGCTGCGTACAAACGATCACCCATCGTGAGAGTCGGCCCGGGAGTGAGGGCCCGATTTCGCTGATCGGCCTCGCACCGCCACAATCACCGTGGCGCCTTTCTTCCCCACCCCGTGGTGAAACCCGGCCCTGCCCGCCTTCCGAGCACGTGACCTGGGCGGTCACGCGCTTGCGGGTACGGGGCTCCGGGGCGGACGCCTTGACACAGTGCAGGAGATGATCTCCCTCGGGGAGGGACGTAACGGGAAGGAGCCGGCCATGTCTGCGTATGCGCATGCCGAGGTCGAGAAGTTCATGCTGGGGGACAGGTTCTCCTGTCTGGCCGGCCGTTCCGCCTGGCGACAGGGCGGGATAACCCACGGTCATTACGACCGGTTGGGCGGCGTCGAGTCGGCCCGGCTCATGGCTCAGGATCTCGAGGCCTACGTACGGTCGGCCGACTGGGGTCCCCGGTCCTTCACCAGCTTCATCGCAACCTTCGAGGCACCCCGCGGCGTGGACGAGCTGGAGTTCGAGCGGCTGCTCTGGCAGCAGCTGCAGCTCCTGCACGAGCATGACGCGGAGTCGCACCGCTGGGCCGAGGGGTACTCCTCGGACGCCGGTTCCGGAGAGTTCGCCTTCAGCGTCGCGGGCCACCCGTTCTTCGTGATCGGACTGCACGAGACACATGTCCGGCTCGGCCGGCGGCCCCCCTTCCCGATGCTGGCGTTCAACTCCCACGAGCAGTTCCGCCTGATCAAGGGTGCCGGCATGTGGGACCGGCTGGCCGAGAAGATACGCAAGCAGGACATCAAGCTGCAGGGCGACATCAACCCGAATCTGTACGAGTACGAGCAGCTGTCCGAGGCCCGGCGCTACTCCGGCCGTCCGAAGCCCGCCGACTGGCAGTGCCCCTTCTCGGCCCGCGAGGCCGAGCGGGAAGCAGAGCAGGGATCCGGGTTCGCAGCGGAGTTCGAGCCCGCGCGGGAACCCGAGTTGGAACCCCGGCTCGACGCAGCCCTCGACGCCGGACTGGATGCCGGACTCGATTCCGAGCTCGAAGCCGAGCTGGAACTGAGCGCCTCCCGGGGCTGAGCGAGTACGCGCCCGCCTCACCCTCCGGGGCGGCGCGGACCCGCTCGATACGGATCGGCGGAGCGGTCCCGGCTCCGGTGCCGCACCGAACCGGTCGGGCGCCGCTCCGTCCTGATGCCTACTCGAACCGCGCGGTGTCGCCCGCCCCGCGGCGTACGATCTCGGCTTCACCGCCGGAGAAGTCGATGACCGTGGTCGGCTCGGTGCCGCAGTCGCCCGAGTCGACCACGGCGTCCACCACGTTGTCGAGCCGCTCCTTGATCTCCCAGCCCTGCGTCATCGGCTCTTCCTCGTCGGGCAGGATCAGGGTGCTGGAGAGCAGCGGCTCGCCGAGGTCGGCGAGCAGGGCCTGCGTGACGACATGGTCGGGGATGCGGACTCCGACCGTCTTCTTCTTCGGGTGCAGCATCTGCCGCGGCACCTCCTTCGTCGCCGGGAGGATGAAGGTGTAACTGCCGGGCGTCGTTGCCTTGATCATGCGGAACACGTCGTTGTCGACGTGCACGAACTGACCCAGCTGTGCGAAGTTCTGGCACACGAGGGTGAAGTGGTGACGATCGTCGAGGTTCCGGATCGACCGGATCCGCGTGATGCCGTCACGGCTGCCCAACTGGCATCCCAGTGCGAAACACGAGTCCGTCGGATACGCGACGAGCGCGCCGGAGCGGATGCTGTCGGCCACGCTTTTGATGGTGCGCTGCTGAGGATTTTCGGGATGCACGTCGAAATACTTCGCCATCCGCCGAGTCTAGGCGATGGACACGTCCCCGCCCGGGTGACCGGCACAGCGTCACCCGAGCGGGGAGAAACCCGGCGGGCGGCCGAACTCCTGGGGTCGGCCGCCCGGTCCGGGGGTGTCGTGCCTCAGGGGGTGAGGGTGAAGCCCAGCCGGGCTCCGCTCTCCGTCCCGAGGAGTGTCCGCCCGTAGTAGAGGCTGGAACCGGTGTTGATCCCGCCGCTGCCGCTGGGCAGATGCAGCAGGGTGCCCGTCCCCGAGTCCTCGCCCTCCACGCCGATGGTCAGATCGGCCCGGCCCCAGCCCGACAGATCGGTGAGGCTCACGGACGAACCGAATCGGTCGCCCTTCTCGGTGGCGCCGGTCACGCCCGAGGTGTCCTGGGAGTAGAACACCGAGCCGCTGCCGGTGAGTCCGGCAGAGGTCGAGGTGAAGAGTATCGCGGCCCCGGCGTCGACGCGGGACACGCCGTCACGGGTCAGGTTCTCTCCAGGGGAACCGGCCACCGCGTCGGCGAAGCCGTCGAGGTTGTAGTCGCCGATCGATACGGACGTACCCAGGGCGTCTCCCGCTTCGCCGCCGCCCGGGACACCTGCGGAGTCCTGGTGCAGCCGGGTGACGCCGGAGAATCCGCCGGCGCTGCCGTGGACGGCCATGACCGAGCCGCCGGAGACGCCGGTGCCGGACTCGCCGCTGTCGGGCTGGCCGACGATGATGTCCGCGAAGCCGTCACCGTTGAGGTCACCGGCGGCGATGGAACGGCCGCCCTTCATCGAGAGGTCGCCGACCTTGGTGAGTCCCGTCGAAGTGCCCTTGAACCAGGTGACGCGGGAGGCGCCGGTGGTGTCACGCCAGTTGAGGGCGACATCGCCGAAGCCGTCCCGGTTGAAGTCGCCCGCCGCCGCGTCGAGGTGGGCGACTGCGCCGGTGGCCGAGCTGAGGTAGCCGGACGACGTGGCGCCCTCGGTCAGCCGGGCGTTCCAGTTGCCGCCCTTGCCCTTGCCCGCGCTGAAGATGTCCGCGCGGCCGTCGGCGTTGAAGTCCCCGACGGCCAGGGCGGAACCGAGCTTGGCGCCGGCCCGTGTCACGCCGCTGGTGGTGTAGGAGGTGCCGGTGGACAGGCCGGGACCGTACAGCACCGTCACCGCGCCGCGGTCGGCCGAACCGGTGGTGTCGTCCTCGCCGGGGATGCCGATGACGAGGTCACCGTAGCCGTCGGCGTTGAGGTCGCCGTAGGCACTGGTGGTGCCGAAGGCGTCACCCGATTCGGACGCTCCGGGAACACCGGGGCTCGCCTGGCTGACCGTCTTCTTCGCGGTGCCCACCGGGCCGTCGGAACCGCCGGGCACCACGGTGACCGAGCCCGCGTAGGAGAGCGCCCTGGGGGTACCGGCGACGACGTCCGTCACACCGTTCCGGTCGATGTCGGAGGTGCTCAGCGCGTGCGAGATGCCGGGGGCCGCTGCGAGCTTCTGGATCAGCGGAAGCTGCGGGTAGAGGTACCGGCCGGGGCACGCGGTCGCGTTGGTGTCACGGTGTCCGAAGACCGCCGGCAGCGTGATCTGCGTGCCCTTGGCGACCTTGTTGCCGTCAACCCCGAGCTCACCCTCGGAGGTCAGGGTGACCTTGGCCGCGGGGCTGACGCCGTACTGGCCCAGCCTCCAGGCGGCGATCCGGGCTATCGCTTCCAGGGCCGGCCGGGTGGGCTTGGCGCTCTCGAAGTTGCCCAGGAAGGAGATGCCGATGGTGTTGGTGTTGAAGCCGTAGTCGTGGGCGCCGTGGACCGGGAGGTCGGTGCCACCGCTGCGGCCCTCGAAGATGCGTCCGCAGCGGTCGACGAGGAAGTTGTAGCCGATGTCGAACCATCCCTTGGCGAGGTGCCCCTGCTGGATGGTGCGGATGCGTTCGGCGGAGTCGGTGCAGGACTTCGAGTTGTCGATGTCCACGCCCGTGTGGTGCACGATGATCGCATCGATCTTCTCGCTGTACTCGGGCGTTCCGTTGTACTCGCTCGAGGCACCCCACTCGGCCTGCGAGATGAGGGGAGGCTCGACGACTGTGGAGGGCGGAGCGGTCGGGACCGTGGGCGTCGGTTCCGG